>CABSMD010000116.1 GCA_902478725.1 uncultured Clostridia bacterium | reverse complement strand
AATTGGTAGACGTGCTTGACTCAAAATCAAGTGTCCTTTGGACGTGCCGGTTCGACTCCGGCCAGCGGCACCAAGAAAGCCGGTTGCTTTATAAGCAACCGGCTTTCTTCTCGTATATCATTTTAAAGATTACCGCGTATTGTCTGCACCATAGCTACATTTGCTTTTACATCCACGGTAACGCGCAAAATAGTCTGTGTTGGCAGCAGCCGCGCAGTGATCACAAAGGTATGCGGGTCGCTCCAGTAAGCGGTGGAAGACAAAGTAGCGAAATCCTCCTTCTCGATTGCTACCAGATGACTGTGCAGCGACTCGCTCAGGCAGGGCACTTTGAGACCCGCCTCAAACACCAGATTCTGGTCTCCAAACAGTGTCACGTGGCAGGTATCACCGGCAAACGCAAATGATACGGAATCGTAAAGCTTGTTCGGCTCCAATTGAAACTTTCGGCCGTCTATGCGGTCTGCCAGGGGAGACACGGTGGAATACCTCTCCAGCAGGGACAGTTTTTTTAACCTTTTTTGCAGAGCATCATAAGCTTCCGGGTTTGGTTGGAAGGGTTCCTCCTGCATTAGAAACAGAATCTTGTCATAAAAACATTCTAAGATATATTTGATCTTGTCATTGTCAAAACCCGACTGGGTTACGAAAATCGCGTCGTAGTCCGGCATTACCACACACATCTGCCCAAACGCGCCGCAGAAACGAAAAGTATTGTGCCTGCCGCGCCAAAAATGGAAGCAATAGCCCTGGTTCCAGTCCTCGCCAGTGGTCACGTGGGAGGTGTCAATATGCCTTTGTGTAGCAAGCTCGACCCATCCCTCAGGAAGCAATTGTTTCCCTTCCCATACACCATTTTGCAAATAAAGCTGTCCCATCTTTGCCAAATCACGCGCGGTCAGACGCATGCTGCTAAAACCAATAAAAATTCCCCTTGCATCTTTGGAGTGAAAAGGTACAGGAATGTCCAGCGGTTCAAACAAACGGGGTTGTAAGTAATCGATCAGGTTCTGCCCGGTCTTTTGATAGATTAGATAGGACAACATATAAGACGCAAAGCCGTTATACTGAAACATTGTTCCGCTGGGCCATTTGAGTTCTTGCTGTAAAAAAGCCGTGGCCCAGTCCTCAATGTCATAGCGTGACGCGCCGCCGGCATGGACGGGCTCCCCGGCCTGTCCCGTGGACATGGTTAAAAGATTGCGGATTGTAATATCCGCCACCCCCTCAGCCGCCCCATCCGGCATCGGCAGAAGTTCTCCCAGGCTGTCGTCCAGCCCGAAATACCCTTCAGACACCGCAAATCCCACTGCAGTGGAGGTAAAGGTTTTGCTTATTGAGAACAAATTGTGCGCCAGATCCTGACGGTAGGGTGAAAAATAACCTTCCGCCAACAGTTTTCCATGCCGGATCAGCAATAACGCATGGCTCTCCTGGTCTGGCTCAGCCGCACACAGGCAATCGATAAAGGATAGGATATCCTCACTTCTGACACCGCATTCCTCCGGCGTGACCGTTTCAAATAGCATTGGTTTTCATCTCCGTATGATAGAATGATTCCTATTTTACATCAGAAAGTGCACTTTGGCAATCCCCCGCGCATTTTTTAAAATAAACAATCTCTTTTTTCAGGCTATCAAGCAGTTGATTCCTGTTATCGGTCTGGTAGAAGGGCATAAGGATGACCGGGCCGTCAAAACCGATTTTATGTAGCTGTGCAAAAACCATCCGGTAATCGGCAACGCCGTCATAGGCCGGCACGAACTTGGCGCGCCAACCGTTTTGTTCTTCCCTCCAGTTGACTGGACGGGCATTTTTTGCGCCGAGCGCCACGATATATTCACGTAGCAACTGGATTTGATAGTCAAACTGCTCATACCCCTCCTGGCAAACATTGTTGCCGGGATCAAGTTTGATACCGACGGAAGCAGGATCAAGCCCCTGTATGACCTCCCATGCAGCGGTTGCGTTGTGCGGATAAGCGAAGCCATGTATCTGAACCACCAGACGGATGGGTAAGTGTGCTGTAGCATCCGCCAACGCCGACACGATCCGCCGGACATGGCCGGACAGCTTCCGTACATCCCCCACCACCGTTTTGGAAATATGCGCCAGACGGACGTTTTCAATACCGCAATCGGCAAAAACCTTCATCTGCTCGGTGAAGCGTGTCATTTGAGAAAAATTGTTAACATCGGTCACAGCGACCGGGGTGTTGGCGTATTTGACCTCCAGCCCATACCGTTCTGCCACGCGAACAAATGCGGGGAGGGTTTGGGATAGGGTATCCTCCTCCAGCCAGTAGCCCTCCCGCACCAACGCGGTTGGCCCGTCAAGTCCCAGCCTTTGGCATAGCTCCATCAGTTCCTCTACCGATAAATCCTGAAAATATTTTGCAAACAGATAATAATGCAATCGGTCCGCCTCCCATACATCGTGTGCCGATACTGATCCACAATAGCCCTAGAACCGGAAATCCCGTTCGCCCTTTGCAATCTTCTCAAGCCGTTCGAGCACGATCCCCTTTACCTTTTCGTTCGGAATATGATATGCCTCCCGACGGATCAGTTCCTCTCCCTTTTTGCGGGTGTCCTCCGAGGCGTAATCCTCCAAATATTCTTTCAGGGTCATTAGTGCGTTGGGCTGGCAGCAGTTTGCGATCTGACCGGACTTGACCAGTTGCATAAAGCGATCCCCGGTGCGTCCCTCGCGGTAACAGGCGGTGCAGAAGCTGGGGATATAGCCCATACCGAGCAGCCAGTTGACCACCTCGTCTAAGGTGCGGTTATCGCTGACATCAAACTGGGCGGAATTTTCCTCCTCTTCCTCCGCGTAGCCGCCCACGGAGGTACGCGACGCGCCGCTGATCTGAGAGATGCCCAGATGCAGCACCTTCTCACGGGTCTTTTGGGATTCCCGTGTCGATACGATCAGGCCGGTATAGGGCACGGCGATGCGGAGCACCGCCACAATTTTTTCAAAAATTTCATCCGAAATGGCGTTTTCAAAATCATCCGGGTTCACGTCGTCCGCCGGGCGGATACGCGGCACACTGATGGTGTGCGGCCCCACGCCATGCACCGCCTCCAAATGCTCAGCGTGCATGAGCAGGCCGACAAAATCATAGCGGTAAAGGTTCAGGCCATAGAGAACACCAAGCCCCACGTCGTCGATCCCGCCCTCCATTGCGCGGTCCATCGCCTCGGTGTGATAGGCATAGTCATGCTTCGGGCCGGTGGGATGCAGTGCTTCATAATTTTCCTTATGGTAAGTTTCCTGAAAGAGGATATAGGTTCCGATTCCGGCGTCCTTCAATTTGCGGTAATTTTCCACTGTGGTTGCGGCAATATTGACGTTGACACGGCGGATCGCACCATTTTTATGCTTGATGCTGTAGATCGTGTGGATACTTTCAAGCACATACTCAATGGGACAGTTCACCGGATCCTCGCCGGTTTCGAGCGCCAGGCGTTTATGCCCCATATCCTGTAAGGCGGTAACCTCACGGACGATATCCTCCTGCGTCAGCTTTTTGCGCGCAATATGTTTGTTTGCGTGGTGGTAGGGACAGTAGGTACAGCCATTGACGCAATAGTTGGACAGGTATAGCGGCGCGAACATGACAATTCGGTTGCCATAAAATTTTTTCTTGATCTCCTCGGCCAAACCAAACATCCTCCGGTTCAGCTCGCTGATGTCGCAATCAAGCAGCACCGCCGCCTCACGGTGGGTCAGGCCCTTCAAAGCCTTGGCCTTTTCCAAAATTGCCTCCACCAGCGCGCGGTTGGATTTGTTTTGTTCTGCATACTGCAGGGTTTCGTTGATCTCGCCGTCATCGATAAACTCGGTGGCGCGCATGGAATCTACACGGTACATAATGAATCCCCCTTTTTTATTTTCCGGTCTTGGAATACACGGTTTTTACGCTGATTCCGTCCAGCATTCCCAAACGACCCGCCAAAGAGCTGATGACGTTGTTCTCCGCGTCGATCACAACGCTGATGATACAAACGTCCTTGCTGTGGTATGGAATCCCCATCCTGCCCACGATATACGGATGGTATTCATGCAGGATGGCGTTTAACCTATCTGTTACCTCCATATTCTCTACAATGATGCCGATCAAGGCAATCCTGGTATCCATACTGCCGCCCCCTTCAAAAATAAAATCCTATGCGAAAAAGGCATAGGATTTCCATATTTTCATCCACCGCCTTGGCAGCCAGAGTTTTCCGGCCTGTTTCAGGAACGATTTTTAAGACCTGCCAACCTGCCCCGTCAGGGTAGCCCCTTTCGGTTTAGGTTTTGTTTGTTATTATTTTATCACACTTTCCTTCCTATTGCAACAGGTTTTGGATGATTTTCTCCTCCACTTCCATAAAACGCTGGGGATCGACCGAGGCGAGATAGTATTCCTGTACCTCGTCATCATAACTTTTCAACTTTTTGAGCTGTTCACGGGCAAGGGTAATCTCGGCGGCGTAGGCGGTTTTGATTTTTGCAAGCTCATCGGCGTAGCGTTCGTCGGTGCCGTTTGTGACCGCAATCTCATAGATATCAATGATTTCGTCGTTTGCGCGGGAAGGGAAATACTCATGCGGTGCGGTGCTGTCAAACAGGCAGACGTCCAGCTCGCGCATGATAATCATATCCAGGCTGCTCGGGTCGAACGAGCAATGGTACACCTCGGTATCAAAGCCGTGCGAAAGTGCCTGCTCGGCTATCTTTTTCATAAAGGTGGATTTTCCGGTTCCCGGTCTTCCTTTGATCAGGTAGCGTTTGGACACGCCATCGGTAATATCGCCGATGTAATCCACCGATCCATCCGCCGTAGCGGCCCCCAAAAAGCGGTCGGCGCGCCGGCCGGTTTTATCCATGTGTCTCTCTCCGATCAGTTTTTCGATCATACTTACTGTTAATTGATTCAGGGTAGAGAAGCTCATGTTGGAAATGTAAATTTTTTCCCAGTCGTCATGGATTCCCAAAGCGGCTTTAAAGTGCTCCCCCGCACAACGCAGGGCGGTTTCTGCCCCGCATAGCTTGTCATTATAGAACAGGTCAAACACATGGCTGCCCCGTGAGGGCGAAAAAAGCGGCAGATTGACAAAGCCAGCTTCATCGACTACCACGCCGCATACGCTGTCATTTAAAAAGTTGTGGATTTGGTCGGCGCGGCGTCCCTGCGCCTCGGCAACGGTGCTCACCTGTTCCACCAGTTTCTCCACCAACTCGTCCGGATAGCCAACCGTCAGCATACAGCCCGGCTTGGGGAAGCTGTAAAATCCCTGCGATCCAACCGTATCAAGAAAATAATTCATGGCAAAACCTCCTTCTCTGGGTTATTATATTCCAGTATGCCTTGTCTTGATACCAGCCAATTTAACACTGGATAAAAAACAGCGCGGGTTAAATCCGCGCTGAATCATTATACTTACTAAAATTATTTTTAAAAGGTGTGATAAGCGTTTTTATCAAATGAGCAAATATTTTTTCCTTCTACAGCAAAGGGGTTGTAACATCAGGCCGTCTCGATTGTCGCGTCTTCCTGCAGATTAAGCAGCTCGATCCCCATATCGCGCAACTTGAATTTTTGAATCTTGCCGCTGGCGGTCATCGGAAATTCATCAATAAACGCGATGTATTTAGGTACCTTGTGGCGGGACATGTTGTCCCTGACAAACTGCTTCATCTCCTCTTCGGTCGCCTCCTGCCCCTCCGCAAGAATGATAAAGGCCATGACCTCCTCGCCCAACTCCTTGCTTGGCACGCCGACCACCTGCACGTCGCTGACTTTGTCATTGGTATAAAAAAGTTCTTCAATCTCACGCGGATAGATGTTCTCTCCGCCGCGAATAATCATATCCTTAATTCGTCCCTGGATGTGGAAATACCCGTCCTCGTCTTCGATCCCCAGATCGCCGGTATGCAGCCAGCCTTCCTCGTCGATTGCCTGGCGAGTCGCCTCCTCCATGTTATAGTATCCCTTCATGACGACATAGCCGCGGGTACAGATTTCTCCCTTTTCGCCGTTGGGAAGAATCTCGTTCGTTTCCGGGTCGACGATCTTGATCTCCACACCCGGCATACGCTTGCCGACGGTCGCAACCCGCTTTTCGATCGGGTCATCGGTGGTGGTCATGGTAATCACAGGGGAACATTCGGTCTGCCCATAGGATATAACGATTTCGCGCATCCCCATCCGGTCGATCACCTGCCGCATGACCTTGATCGGGCACGGAGATCCTGCCATGATGCCGGTGCGCAGGCTGGACAGGTCATATTTTTCAAAGTCAGGATGCTCCAGCATGAAGATAAACATGGTCGGAACGCCATGCACCGCCGTGCATTTTTCCGTCTGGATCGCGTTCATGACCGCCGTCGGACTGTACACCTCCACTGGAACCATCGTCGTTCCATGCGTCACACAGGCCAGGATCGCCAGCACACAGCCGAAACAATGGAAGAACGGCACCGGAATACACAAGCGGTCTTTGTATGTAAATTTCATACATTCGCCGATATAAAACCCATCGTTTAAGATATTATGATGGGTCAGCATGACGCCTTTTGGAAACCCGGTCGTGCCAGAGGTATACTGCATATTGACGACATCATAGATGTCCAGGCTGCTTTGCACCCGCGCCAGCTCCTCATCCGATACCTCGTTGCCCATCTCCATCAGGTCGTTCCAAGTAAACATCCCGTCCGGACGGCCTTCGTCCAGATAAATCACATTTCTCAGCACTGGCAGCTTTTCCGAATGCAGTTCTCCCGGTTTCGAATCTTTGAGCTCCGGACACAGGCGGTTGATGATGTCCACATAACTGGTGTCCTTCAAGCCGTTGATCAAAAGGAGCGTATTGGAATCGGACTGCTTGAGCAGGTATTCCGCCTCAAAAATCTTATAGTTGGTGTTCACAGTAACCAGCACCGCGCCGATCTTGGCGGTGGCAAACATCGTGATGACCCACTCGGCATAGTTGGTCGCCCACATGGCAACGTGGTCACCCTTTTTAATACCCATCTTCAAAAAGCCTTTGGCCGCCTGACGGCAAACCTCGTTAAACTCCCTATAAGAATACCGCAGGCCGCGGCTGACATAGACCAGCGCGTCATTGTCAGGATACTTTGCGGCGATATCATCTAAAAAATCGCCCAGCGTCATATTAATAAATTCGGCCTCTACAAATTTTGGATCTCTGTCTTTCAATTCAATGACCTCCTTAACATAAAAAATCCCTTGCATACTCTGCAAGGGACGAAAATCCGTGTTACCACCCAAATTTACGGTTATGTCACCACAACCGCCTCAACAGGTTCGCAAAATCCGCAAACCCTTTGCCTGTAACGGGACAAACCCGGCATTGCCTACTGATGCGTTCAGCAATGCGGCTGATAGAGTGAGTGTCATATATGTCCTTTTCCGGCTTGCACCAACCGCCGGCTCTCTGAAAAAGGGTTCCTATACTTTTTTCTCCGTCATAGCCTTTAAAAAGAAGTAAAGTTTTATTTATTTTATCACAGAAAAACAAACCTGTCAACTGTTTTTGTCATTTTCCCGTGGCTTACACAGGTAATAATTCTAATTTTTTCATTCCGGCTATCTCATAATTAATCCGGATGATATCTTTTGCAATTGCAAGGTTTTCCTTGGTAAAAGAGCTGATCCACAGCTGATATTTTCCGCCGCACTGTCGCACCCTTCTTCCAAAAATCACGGCGCGCCTTCCAAGCTGCGAGGGATGGGTGGTTCCAAATGTTTTGCAGCATCCGCCGCAGCAAATACATGAGGTGTGGTTTTTATAAATTAACTGCTTTATCCTTGCGGCGTTCGGAAGCGCTTCCACACGCCTTTCAAATTCCGCGTATTCTTTTGAATGCTTACCACTCCCCGACACGGATGATTCAAACATCCCCAATTTCAAAACCGGTCTCAGACGGTTTGAA
>CABSMD010000115.1 GCA_902478725.1 uncultured Clostridia bacterium | reverse complement strand
GGAGCAGTACACGGTGGAGGATTCCGCGTTTGGCTTTATTACAATGGAGAACGGTGCAACAATCATTTTAGAATCAAGCTGGGCGTTGAATACCCTGGATGTCGGAGAGGCGAAAACGACGCTGTGCGGCACGAAGGCAGGTGCGGATATGCGCGACGGCTTGCGCTTCAACAGCAATGACCTGGGAAGCCTGACTGTGACCAAGCCGGATTTGTCTGCGGGCGGTGTGGCTTTTTACGATGGAAAAAAGATAGATGCGTCTGATCTGGAGGCGATGAGTTTCTATAAGAGTGTCCGCCACGGCGACGAGTTGGTCGTAAAGCCGGAAGAGGCGTTTATGGTGACAAAGATACTGGATGCGATCTATGAATCGGGCAGAACCGGTAAGCCGGTCTATTTTAACAACTAGGAGGGTTACGGATGAGTTTTTACATACAGCTTTATACCATTCGAGAGGAAACAGCGAAGGACTTTTTTGGCGCTCTGGAGCGCTTGGCAAAGATCGGTTATGACGGGGTGGAGTTTGCAGGGTACGCTGGCATCCCGGCGGCTGATATGGCAGCGAAGTTGAAGGAACTGGGAATGACTGCGCCTTCCAGCCATGTTTCCATGCAGCGGCTGGAGGACGACCTGGAAGGAGAGATTGCGTATCTCAAAACGGTTGGCGGGAAATATATGACTGTTCCCTCCTCAAAGATGGAGAGCGATGCGCAGGTACTCGAACTTGCAAAGCAGATGGATCATTTCGCAAAGGCCTGCAACGATGCGGGGCTGCAGTTTGCCTATCACAATCACGGCTTTGAGTTCAACAAGGAATCCGACCGTTATTTTATGGATATTTTGCTGAAAAATACAAAATATGTCGATCTTGAGCTTGACCTTTACTGGGCGCAGCACGCGGATGTGGATCTGGTTTCCTATGTGCAAAAGTGGAAGGACAGGATCAAACTGCTTCACATCAAGGATATGGAAAACATGGAAACCAAGCGTTGTGTGGATGCCGGCAGTGGAATGATCGATTTTGGAAAAATTGTAGCGATGGCGGACAAATGCGAATTCTGTATCTATGAGCAGGAGGAGTTTGCTGTTTCCGCCTGGGACAGTACCGAAAATTCTTATAAAAATATGGCGCCCATCTTAGCGGGCAGATAAGGGAGGAATGTTTTATGAAATTAGGAGTATTGACAGTACCGTTAAGCGGGGTTTCGCTGGAAGAGGCCATGAAGTTCTTGAGCGGCCTGGGAGTGCAGACACTGGAGATCGGCTGTGGCGGATTTCCGGGCGATGCGCATTTAAAGCCTGCCGAAATCTTAAACGATGACAGAAAAGTAGACGAGATCAAGGGGCTTTTGGAAAAATACAATCTGGAGATCTGTGCCATCAGCGCGCATTCCAACCATGTCCATCCGCAAAAGGCGATTGCCCAAAAGGCGGTGGAGGATTTTAGAAATTCCGTTTTGGTTGCGGAAAAGCTCGGGGTAGATACCGTGGTTACCTTCTCCGGCTGCCCGGGTGATTGCCCGGAGTCCCAATACCCGAACTGGGTCGTTTGTCCCTGGCCGGATGATTTTCTGAGTATTTTGGATTACCAGTGGAACGAAGTGCTGATTCCTTATTGGAAGGAAGCGGCCGCCTTTGCGCAGGCGCACAATGTAAAAAAGATTGCACTTGAAATGCATCCGGGCTTCTGTGTTTACAATCCAGAGACCCTTTTGAAGCTGCGGGCCGCCGTTGGCGACATCATCGGCGCGAACTTTGACCCGAGCCACCTGTTCTGGCAGGGAATCGATCCGGTACCTGCTATCAAAGAACTGGCTGGCGCGATCCATCACTTCCATGCGAAGGATACCAAGATCGATGAAAGAAACACCCAGGTCAATGGCGTACTTGACACCAAGCATTATGGCGCGGTTCTTGACCGTTCGTGGGTGTTCCGTACCATCGGGTATGGCCATGACCGCGCGGTTTGGTGCGATATGATCAGTATGCTGCGTAAGATCGGCTACGACGGTGCGCTGAGCATCGAGCATGAGGATAGCCTGATGTCCCAGAAGGAAGGGCTGACAAAGGCCATCGAATTCCTAAAAGACGTCATCATAAGCGAAAGTCCAAGCGAGATGTGGTGGGCATAAGAGGGAGACTGTTATGTTAAAAGCGGGAATCGTAGGCTGCGGGAATATCTACCCTATGCACGCCTACTCGTTGCAGGATTTATCCAACGGAAAGCTTGCCGCGGTCTGTGATATTGACGGGCAAAGAGCCAAAAAGGCCGCCGGCCAATTTGACTGTGCGTATTATACTGATTATAAGGATATGATCGACCATGCTGGCATCGATGTGGTACATATCTGCCTGCCGCATTATCTGCACAAGCCGGTCACGGTGTACGCGGCGGAGGCGAAAAAACATGTGCTGACCGAAAAGCCGATGGCAACTACCGTGGAGGACGCACAAGCAATGGAACGGGCGGCATCGGACAACGGCGTCACCCTGGGTGTAATTTTCCAGAACAGGTACAACCAGGGGGCTTTGTTGGTTAAGGATACCTTGCAAAGCGGTGCTGTCGGTAAGGTGCTTGGTGCCCGGTTTCATGTGGACTGGTTTCGGGATGCTTCCTATTATAAAAGTGATTCGTGGCGCGGCAGGTGGGACACCGAGGGCGGCGGCGTGATGATCAACCAGGCGATCCATACGCTGGATATGGTCCGGTGGTTTATCGACAGCGATATTGACACGGTGGATACCCATATTGCCAACCGTACCTTGCAGGATGTGATCGAAGTGGAGGACGAGGCCTGTGGCCTGATCCGGTTCAAGAACGGCGTAAAGCTGCATTTTTCCGCCTGCAATTATAATTCCTGCAATGCGCCGGTCGCGATCGAGCTGCAATGTGAAAAGGCGTTGATTCAAATTCTGGGTGACCGTGCGTCGATTCGCTTTCATGATGGACGTGAGTGGGTGGCGGAAAATAACCCGAACGAAACCTTCAATTATGGAGCTGGTGCGAAAGGGTACTGGGGCGTCAACCATACCAAGCAGATCCGAAATTTTTATGAAACCTTGGAGCAGGGGATTCCACCTGAAATAACTGCGGCGGAGGGTGTCAAGACACAAAGATTAGTCTGCGCGATCTACGAATCTGCGAAAAACGGAAAAGCAATACGCTATTAATTAAGAAACAGCCAAACGTCAAAAATTTTGACGTTTGGCTGTTTTAGTTTTCAATACTAACTGTATGCAACTCAAACCAGAAGATACTGCCCTGTCCGTCAGAGCTGATGACGCCATATTGCGCCTGATGCAACTCCAGAATCTTTTTAACGATCGCCAGCCCCAGGCCGGTTCCGACTGCGGCGCGCTTGTGCGACTTATTGGCTTTGTAATAGCGTTCCCAGATATAGGGGATTTCTTCCGCGCTGATCCCGTTTCCCGTGTCGATCACCTCAACCCTGACAATATTGTCATGCACGCTCTGGCAAACCGTGATACTCTTGTCCTCACCGGTGTAATGAATGGCGTTGTTGATCAGGTTATACACGACCTGCGATATCTTCACCGCATCGGCGTGAACGAATGCGTCCGTACCGCTTATAAATTTGATGTGATAGCCGTCCTGTTCCGTCAGCTTTTTATACCGGAGCAGGATTTCGCGTATGCTCTGCGTCAGGCTGAAATCGCTGTAGGTCAGTCGGCCGATGTCGGACTGGAGCTTGGACAGGTCGAGCATATCGTTGACCAGCTCGGTCAGACGATTGGCTTCGTCAATGATAATCTGTACATTTTCCGGCGTATTTTCGTCCGGTATGTCACGCATCATCTCCGCATACCCTGTAATCATGGTGAGTGGTGTGCGCAGGTCGTGTGAAACGTTGGCGATCAGTTCTCGTCGCAGGCTCTCTACCTTTGACAACTCCTTCGCAGCGTAGTTTAGGGTATCGTTTAATTCCGCTACCTCACGATAACCTGTGGCGGCAAATACCGTATCGTAATCCCCTTGAGCCAACTCCTTGGCGGATTCATTAATCTTGATGATCGGCCGGGAAATTTTTTTGGAGATCAGCCAAGCCAGCAGCGCGGACAAAAGCAAAAGGGCAAAGGTAATCCAGATCAGTTCTACCTTCAGAGTCTCCACCGTTGCGTTGACCGGCGTGATGGTCGCGCTCAACAGTACCAAAACCTCAGTGCCATCCGATCTTGTGACGATTTTGGAAAGCAGCAGGGTTTGCATTGGGTTCGCCTTCGGCGGCGGCATCCTACCGGCAAAATTGCCATGCTCCCATCCTTTGAACTGTTCCACCGAAAAAAGCTCGACCGCCGTACCATTGTTTTCCTTTGCCTTCTCATATAAGAGCTTGATTTCATTGTTTGGCATCCGCTGAATACCACCGTCCGGGAAGGGATCGGTGGCCTCGAACAGCATCTGCCCGGAGCTATCCGTAATCTTTACCGCTATCCCGTTTTGCTGGGAGATACGTTCCAGCAGGTCTTGCAGATTTTCGCTGTCGATGTTTTTGGCGATCAACTCGGCAGACGACTTGATCGATTGCGTTTTAATCGCCTTGTAAAAACTCTCTAAAAATACAATCTGGAACAGCCACAGCAGGATCAGTAAGACTGCCACAAATCCCGCAAGATAGGCAAACAGGTTCCATTTGATGCTGATTCCGTTACGTTTCAAAGCGGTATCCCACCCCTCGTAAGGTCACGATATAATGGCTGTACGCCCCAAGACGCTTGCGCAGCAACTTGATGTGTGTGTCCAGCGTCCGGTCGTCGCCGTAAAAATCGTATCCCCAGACATTGGTAATCAGATTTTCGCGGGTCAGGGCGATATTGCGGTTTCTGACCAGATAGAAAAAAAGATCATATTCCTTCGGTGACATATCCATCTTTTGGCCGTCAATGTAGACCAGTCTGCCGGTGAAATCCACCGTAAGTCCCTCCAGTGTGACGATATCCTTCTTGGCCTCCTGCGGCTGGCTGCGCTTTAAGATCGCCTGTACCCGCATCATGAGTTCCTTGGGGGAGAAGGGCTTGACCACATAATCGTCGATCCCCAGCTCGAACCCATGGATCCGGTCGTACTCCTCTCCGCGGGCGGACAGCATCAGTACTGGTGTGTCGCAACTTTTTCGGATTTCACGGCAGGCGGAAAAGCCGTCGAGCTCCGGCATCATCACATCCAGGATCAGGATGTCAAACCGTTCGTGTTTGCAGATTTCGACCGCCTCCATGCCGTCACCGGCCTCGGTCACCTGGTATCCCTCAAACTCCGCGTACTTTCGGACAATTTTACGAATTTTTTCCTCATCGTCAACCACCAAAATATGATACACTGTTTTCACCCCCACTATCAGAATACCGCGCTTTTGTGACGGCCGCATGAACAAGTCCTGAATATTTAGGATATTGTAATTGGTTTTCCTTTTTTAGCTTGAATGGTAAGCAGGTTACCGTTTTTTTCAAATGAGGCGTTAGACGCAGCTCCGTTGGTTTCCGTCTCACCAATCAGTACGCTTTTAGGAGTTTTTTCACAGTAGAGCAAAAGTGTGCCGTCATCCTTCGGGACTATAGAATAGAGCTCGCCTTGCCAACCTGCCGACTCGACTGTTCCTCCGCTGTTGAATTTTTCAGCTAGCCCGATTGGGGCAATCCCATTCTCTATTTTGGCAATCGTAGCCACTTCGTATTCACGGGGCTTGAGGCTGACCGGGGCCTGATTTTGATACATCTGTCTTTGGTTGTGCAGGTACACGGCGTAATCCCCTTGCGGGAACCCGTCGATATCCCGGCCGTCAACGGTGCAGGATAACGGCTCCGATCCTTCATGCTGCATGTTGAAGATACCCACCACGCCACTGCATACGTTATGATTAAAAATTTTAAATAGCTGCTGATTCGGATCGCAAAACAGCGAATCCATTGTCGGCCGGCCGATGGTTTGCG
Organism: uncultured Clostridia bacterium; assembly: GCA_902478725.1. Taxonomy (GTDB): domain Bacteria; phylum Bacillota; class Clostridia; order HGM11514; family HGM11514; genus CABSMD01. Next base: position 2,016 of record CABSMD010000115.1, on the reverse strand, counting down.
CCAAGGGCAACGTTCCATCTGAAAGCACCAGCTTTTGAATCACGGAAAAATCGTGCTCCCCGACCGCGTCGGATACATAAACAGGCCCGCCGCTGATGGCACGCGCCGCCGCGTGAAAGCCGCCGTATTCGTGCGCTGACTGGAACATATCCCAGTCGCACCAGGTGAACAATCCCATCCATACGCTGTTGATTGCATTTTTATATACATGCTGGCCGTGGCTTTCGGGCTTGTTCGGGAAAAAATCATCCGACGAGCGCATCAAATTGGAATTCCTTGTGGCATAAACCGTGTCGTTGTTGCTTGACATACAGTTGATCAGCTCGCCTTTAAAATGAAGCTGTGTGGAAGCCTCCAGTGCCTCCCGGTAGCGGTTCGTCAAGCGTACCCTGCCGCCTTCGCCCTCAGCCGCGCCTTCCAGCGCAGCCTGCACATCCACCTTCACGCCGTCCACGCCCTGCTGGTGCAGCGCCCTGTGATAGTCATTATAGAATGAAAAAATGTGGTCTTCACCAATAAAACCGTATGGAAAACGCAGGTTAGTGGCATATTTTTCGTTGACAGTAAACATGGCAGGGGAATGGTGTTGGCATTTTAACCTTACTTCATATTTCTGCATGGCGGCAGGATCCGCACCGCCCCAGTAACCCAAAATCGCGTGCCAGACGTAAAACAGCTCCACACCATATTCGTTTTTAGCCGTTGCTATCGTTGGTGTAAGATCGTGATTGAATTTTTCGTTCGGCTCAAAACCGGAAAGCTGGTGATGGCCGCGATTGGGCTCGGAGCTGTTCACCGTCTGCCAGCCGTCGTCTAAAAGCAGGAATTTGGGAACGATCCCACCCGCGCGAAAACTTTCCAGACCTTCAAACACCTTTTTGTGGGAAACATCCGCGTAAAATGCATTCCAGGTACACCAGCCGAAATATTGCATACAGTCCGGAGCCTGCTTGTCCGTCCGAATCCGGCAGGTTTGCAAACGGTCGGCCATTTTTTGCCCAGCCGTCTCCATCATCTGATAAAAATTGTCCCCGTGGGCGATGTAAAGCGCCAAAGCGGACTCTCCCACAGTGGCGTCGTCCCCGGTTTCGATCGTGACGAGCAGCTCTCCCTTTTCATTTCCGCCCAGACTGGCGCGGAATGGTTCCAGAGCAAGAGGCAGAATGATTGTATAGCTTCCGTCCGAATGCAATAAACCAAGCCACTGGGTTTCGATGGGAAGCTCTGAAAGGGAGGAGCCGCTTTTAGCGTCCATAAAGAAAGGCTGCAAACGATGGCTGCATACGAACCGTTCCAGACCGACCGGTTTTCCCAGTGAGGCGACAAAATAGGAGGCTTTTTGTGGTAGATGCAGCGTGACAAATCCACTGTCGCCGGACAGTGAGAAATTTTCGGAGCAATCCGTGAATAACGCGGCTCCGTTCAATGCAAAGCAATTTTGGTTCATGACCATTACCGTCCTTATACTATTTTTGTCTTTAGTATATCTTTTTTAAAATCTTAAATCAACCCTTATTTTTTATTGAATAAATAAACGAAAATCGTCTTATATCTTTTCATAAGCTTTCATAAGAAATGTTGGAAAGCGGCTTGAATACAGGTTTTTTCGCATATCAGCTTATTTCTCGTCATAACTCCTTGCGGCGTGGTTTTGGAAAGTCGGGCACCATTTGGGCACCACAAACTTTTTTAGAGTATCTCTCAATTATCAAATTCGTTCCATTCCTTTCCGGCTTTTTCAATGTAACTTTTGGAAGAGCAAGCATAGGAAGAGGGTCCCCTCTTCCGAAATGGTTTTGTTGGGAAGCGTCCCAAATCCTCTGTTGGTTTCCTAAGTGGGCACTTATGCGAATGTGTAGTCAAGTTTTCAAAAATGTAGTGGAAAGCAGGGCAAAATTATGATATAATGTAAGCAACTTCGGTTTTTACGGGGAAAGTAGCTATCGGTAACGAATGATCGATGAGAGAAAGCGAAGTTGCTCAGTACCAGCAAAATTATGATATAATAATTAATAC
>CABSMD010000114.1 GCA_902478725.1 uncultured Clostridia bacterium | reverse complement strand
GTACCGTACGAGCTTTTTCATTGCGGCCGGTATCCTTCGACGCTCGAAAAAGCTGCAGTTCTCGCCCCGTCCATTCCGATAAAATATATTTGAAGCCCATGCTCTAAAAATATCAATTTTAATAAATCAAAAACATTTCGCAATTATCTTGGAAACGGCGTTTCTTTAATATCTAGATATCTGAATGAGCCCCGGCTGTGCATTTGCAGGCCACGGAAGCGGCGACGATTTGAACAGCGGCAGACTCACAGAAAAATCCGTTGATTGAAGGGGATTGGCAGCATGGGAAATGTTTTTCACGAAATTTACGACTTTCTTAAAAGCAGCGAAAAGGAAATGCTGATTCAGAAATCTGGTTCCACAACAGATAGCAGTAACGAGAAAATCCGCTCAGGTCAGAGCTATCTTTACAAAAAATTCGGTATGGAAAGCGAAGTGATTGAAGTTCGCTTTAAGCAAAAGGTATCCGGTTCATGTTTGAACCAGGCGCTCCTGCAGGCCTGCAAAAGATATCCCTACTTCAATACGAGGCTGATTGAAAAGAATGGCGATTTCTATATCGTTCAGAATGAGCAGTCTATGATCGCCAAAAGGACAAAACAACTTGCCCGTCTCGGCCACATCAGCTGCGGATATCACTTGGTCGATATTACGTATTATGACGATTCGGTTTTTATTTCATTCCATCATGCGCTTTGCGATGGCCGCGGGATCATGCCGTTTATCGAAACGCTGATTTACTATTACTGCAATTTGAAATATGAACCAGTAAAGCCTCCAGAGGGCGTGCGGCTTGCGGATGAGCCCTTGCTTCCCGGTGAAACGGAAGATCCATTTCTGCAGGAATACGATTTTGATAAGGATAAAACGTTCATTGCGCTTTCACGGGATGCGTTTGCGATTCCGGAAAATGTTCCGTCAGAGGAAATAACGAATTACCGGTATGAAATGAAACTTCCTGCCGAGCAGTATTTGAAAATCTGTAAGGAAAACAATGCGACGCCGGTGATTCTGCTCTCTTTGCTCATGAGCCGTGCAATTGCAGAGCTCTACCCCGACTATGACAAGCCGGTCAATGCCAACATCGCAACCGATATGCGTGAGGCGCTGGACTGTCCCAACACCTTCAAAAACTGCGTGAAAAGCATGATTCTTCCGTACAGCAGAGAATTTTCCCAAAAAACGCTTACCGAGCAGGCAACCGAATACCGTGAAATCTTAAAGGCGCAGCGCGACAGGGATTACTGCCGCAAAGAAGCCAACGCCATGATGGGATTGTTTGATAAGCTGGACGAATATGGCTCCTATGAAGAAAAGCAGAAGATAATGGACTTCTTTGAAGGGATGACGCTAAACACATATATTGTCAGTTATCTTGGCCAGTTCAAGCTCGGAGAGAATGCGATGCATATTGACGAGATTCATCTTTACAATTCCGGCACGACCGGACTTGGCATCAATATGATATCCTGCGGAGAATCTTTTGTGCTCGACTTTAAGCAGAATTTTGCGTCGGACAAATATGTAAAAGCATTCTCCGCCCAGCTCGATCAATTGGGGATCGCATATCAGGCAAGCGAAGCCATCCCATTTGTCACCCCTGGGGATTCCCTTATCAAAAGAAGTTAATCAAAGGAAGGAGAACGGAAGAAAATGAATGCGATTGAAATCCGAGATTTGTCCAAAAGCTTCCGCGGGCTGTATGCGCTGGACCGTCTGAATATGACGGTTCCCATGGGCGCTATCTATGGCTTTATCGGTGAAAACGGAAGCGGCAAATCCACAACCGAAAAGCTGATCTGCGGCCACCTTGTGCCGGATAAAGGGGCGATTAAGCTGTTTGGCAGGGACTACACGGACGCGGGCGTCCGGGTACGTGTCGGCGCTCTGATTGAAAACGCAGGCTGCTTCCCGAATTCGAGCGTATGGAACAACCTGATGATGCAGGCCATCAATCTGAATCTTGAACATCCCCGGGAGGAGATCGGAAGGGTGCTGAAGATCGTCCGGATGGAGGACTCGGCGAATCTGAAGTTTAAAAGCTGTTCGCTGGGCATGAAGCAGCGGATCGGGATTGCCATGGCGCTGCTCGGCGATCCGGCCCTGCTGATTCTGGACGAGCCGATCAACGGCCTTGACACCGACGGGATGCGGATCATGCGGGAAATCCTCGTGGACATTACAAAGAATTCCGGATGCACCGTCCTCATTTCTTCCCATATCCTCGGCGAGCTCGAAAAAATCGCCACCCATTACGGCATCATCCGCCAGGGAAAGATGATCCAGGAGCTCTCCGCAAAAGAGATGGAAAGCCGGGCGCGGGTTTTTGTGTCGCTCAAAACAAAGGATATGCGGGGCGCGAAAACCGTCCTGCGGGGTAAATTCGACAAAGTAAAAGAAGAGGAAGGATATCTCCGGGTATACGATGTGGACGATACAGAAGCAATCGTCGAATATTTACTCCAAAACGGCCATGTGGTAAGCGAGATTCAAAAGAATAAAATCGGCCTGGAGGAATACTACGTCGAACTGATGGCAAAGAAAGGGGATGCGTAAGGATGGAGAACACACGTGCATTACAGTTTGAAACGCCGAGCTTCACCAAGCGACTGAAGGGGATGTTAGGCGTCGATTTTTACCGCCTGTTCCATACCCCGATGTTTTACATCTTCCTTATCATTGCTGCCGTCATTCCCGCTATGATATTGGGTACATCCGGATCAGAAGCCAATCCTCTGTACACAAACACCTGGCAGATCATTGCTGCGGATACGCCGATTTACGCGGTCTCCGACATGGGGGAATATGCCAATATGAATATGGTGTTCATCTTCGGCGGCATCATGGTTTCCATCTTCATCGGGCATGACTATAAAAGCGGGTATGTCAAGCAGCTGTTCACCACCCACCCCAAAAAGCAGGACTACATGCTGTCCAAAACCCTCACCTGTGCGTTTGCCATGGCCTGTATGTGCATTACCTATACGCTGGGCGGGGTGGCCGCCGGCTTCCTCGCAGGCACCTCCTTCGAGGTTAACGCAGGCGCTCTGGTCATTGCCATTGTAAGCAAGATGATCATGAGTCTGGGCTGGGCAAGCCTTTACACCTTTCTCAACATCATTTTCCGGAGATACTTCGGCATTTCCATCGCCTCCTCCTTCTTCTTCGGCACCGGCCTCCTGATTATCGGCGCAGGCGCGATCCTTGGGAATTCCTCGATCCTGAATCTTTTCCTGTACGGCTCTTCGGTCTATGCGTGCCTGTCCAGCAACCTCGTGACGCTGCTGGTATGTCTCGTGGTTTCTGTGGCATGGGCGGCTATCTACAATCTGCTGGGCACGCTCATCCTTTCCAGGTGCGATGTGTATTAAAAGGAGGCGGGCAAAATGAATGCAATCGAAATTAAAGGCTTAACCAAGAATTTTGGAAATAAACAAGCACTCAAGGGATTGAATATGACCGTCCCCGTCGGCGCCATCTACGGCTTCATCGGGGAGAACGGAAGCGGAAAGTCTACAACGGAAAAGCTCATCTGCGGGCTTCTCGTTCCAAACGGCGGGACGATCAAGCTGTTCGGCCGGGATTACACAGATGCGGACGTCCGGGCAAAAATCGGCGTCCTGATCGAAGCGCCGGGCTGTTTCCCGAACTGCACCGTGTGGAACAATATGATGATCCAGGCGGCGAATTTGAGCTTGAAAAATCCGGAAAAAGAGGTCCGGAAGGTTCTGCGGATGGTACGGATGGAGGGCTCCGCCTCCAACAAATACAAAAACTGTTCTCTCGGCATGAAGCAAAGGATCGGCATTGCCATGGCTCTGCTGGGGCATCCGGCCTTGCTTGTTCTCGACGAGCCCATCAACGGTCTGGACGCAGACGGTATGCGGATCATGCGGGAGGTACTGGTGGACATTACAAAGAGTTATCAGTGTACCGTCGTCATTTCCTCCCACATTCTGGGCGAGCTTGAAAAAATCGCCACCCACTATGGCATCGTCCGCGGCGGGAAAATGATCAAAGAAATGACCGCTGCGGAGCTGGACGCGGGATGCCGCACTTACGTCGCCCTGCAAACCAGGGATAGGAACCGGGCAAAGGCGCTGCTGGCCTGCAAATATTCCCGTGTGGAAGAGGACGAAAGCGGCTATATCCGTGTCTATGACGCAAACGCGCCCGAAGACATCGTCACCTATTTGTATGAAAACGGAATTTTAGTCAATGAAATCAAAACCGCCAAGATCGGTTTGGAGGAATACTATATCGACCTGATGAACGAGAAGGAGGCAAGATAACATGGAAATGGCGGAGAGAATACAATTTGAATCCAACAGCTTTGGCAAAAGGATCAAAAGCATGCTGAAAGTGGACTTCCGGAGGATGTTCACCACCCCGCTGTTTTACATTATGGTTGGCGTCTGCCTCGTCATTCCGATCTTAATTCTCGTAATGACCACGATGATGGACGGTACGGTGACGGTAGACCCCAGCACGGGTGTGGAAACAACGATGGAGGCCTTTGACAACACCTGGCAGGCCATCGGCTCCGTCAGCAGGGAAAGCACGGGGATGGATCTGAGCCTGACGGGTATGTGCAACATCAATATGCTCTACTTCTTTGCGGCCGTTTTCGTCTGCATTTTTATCGCCGCAGATTTCAGAAGCGGTTATGCCAAGAATCTGTTTGCCGTTCGGTCCAAGAAAAGCGATTATGTCGTGTCGAAAACCCTGGCCGGGTTTGTCGGCGGCGTGTTCCTGCTGTTGGCCTTTTTTGTGGGAACCATGGTGGGCGGCGCGATCGCCGGGCTGCCCTTTGACACGGGAGCTGCGGGCGTCAGCGGAATTGTGATGTGTATGCTCTCCAAGATGTTCCTGGTTGCCGTATTCGTCCCGATTTATGTACTGATGAGCGTTGTGGGCAAACAAAAGCTGTGGCTTTCCCTGCTTGGCTCCCTTTGCGTCGGCATGCTGTTTTTCAATATCGTGCCCATGATGACGCCGCTGGATTCCACCATGGTGAATGTGGTCCTGTGCCTGGCAGGCGGCGCTCTATTCAGCGTAGGACTTGGAGCGGTCAGCAACATCGTATTAAAGAAAACCAGCTTGGTATGAGGCGCAAGTTCCTATATATAAGATTTTGTTCATTTATGCTGACATATCACTGCGGACTCAGACTGTGAGAAGCCTTGCGATCGGGCAGGATAATTTCATGCTTGAAACACTTTGGAACGCAAAGGCAAAACAGGATTGAGCCCGATTATACTGCGATGAGTATTCCATGCGCTTATACGAAAACGAAGAGGCAGTGAAAGACGTTTCGTTCTCCAGGAGTTAAACTACAATGGCTTTATTTTTCTTCGTATTACTAACTGCGCGCATCCTCCGGTAAATGCTCCGGCCAGACAGCCGGAAACCAGCAGGAACGGCAGATACAGCAGCATTCCCCATCCGGCAATCAGGCAGGCTACAGCAGTTTGTCCTATATTGTGGAAAACGGCTCCCAACACGCTGCAGATCCAAATATATTTTTCGGGAAGCAGATGTTTGAGCAATAACATCCCTAACAAGCACAGCATTCCTCCAGCCATGCTGTACATGAGCGCCATCATATTCCCGGAAAAAAAGGATCCTAACAATATGCGGATGAGAACGATCAAAAAAGCCTCTCGTGCCCTGTAGCGGTAAACCGCATACACGGTAATGATATTTGCCAGTCCCAGCTTCACACCGGGAATAGGAAAGGGATTTGGCAGCTGAAGCTCCACAATAAAGATGATGAGGGCCAGCGATGTAAGCATGGCGAGCTCTGTCAATTTTCTGGCTTTCATCCTGCTCACCTCCATTAACCGACCGTTCCATCCATGGCGTCATTGTCGCCTGAGAACTGAATCACCAGATGATTTGGCAGGCAGACAATCGGTACGGCTGAATCCAGCCATCCCATATTAACACAAGTATGATCCGGGCACTCTGCATCCAGCATATGGATTTGATGGTTTTTAATTTCTATGATGTTGATCCTGCCGTCGTATTCCACTTCAATGGTTTGGTCTTCTGCCTGCGCCAGATCCAGCTGATACAATATCCTTCCGTCCCGAACAATTTCCACCAGATTGGTACCAGGACGCCGCAGCACCAGAATACTGCCGAGAATGCCGATCAGCAAAAGGCTTCCAATCAGGATAAACGGCCATTTTTTCTTCATGATCCCAATACCCGGACCGTTTCTTCTCGTCCCTCGCGCAAAGTAAATCGGTCTGCGATCCCTTCCGTCAGAATAATCTCGTTTTCCTCGGTGATAAGCAGCATATCAAATCCGCCATTTTCCCGCCAATACGCCTCCGCCTGTTCCGCTCCCATAACAAACAGAGCCGTAGAGAGCGCATCGCACAGCCTGCCCTCTTTCCCGATGATGGTGACGGCCTGCAGACCGCTGTTTGCCGGACTGCCGGTAGATGGATCGAGGATGTGCCAGTAAAGATTCCCATCCGCATCTTCAAAATAGTTTTCATAGCCGCCTGAAGTCACCACTGCCGCATCGCTGATCTCCAATACACCCAGGTTGCCTTCTTCCCAAGGGGCACGAACGCCGATGCGCCAGTCGCTGCCATCCGGCCGGGAGCCAATGGCCTGAATATTCCCGCCCAGGCTGATGATGGCAGACGCAACGCCATGCGCTTTAAGTACTTCTGTTACCAGGTCGGCGGTATACCCTTTTCCGACAGCGCCTAGATCCAGTTCCATCCCCTCTGGAATAGTCAAACTTGTGCCTTCCAGCCGGATGCGGCTATAGCCTACGTTCTGGAGTAATTCTGCAATCTGTTCGGGAGACGGAACCTGCTTGCTGTCTGTGGTGAAGCCCCATGCAGTTAGCACCGGATAAATCGTAGGATCCAGAGCACCGCCTGTTTTTTTTGACATCTCTAACGCAAAGGAAATCAGCTCCGCCGTCTCTTGGCTGACAGAAACCGTCTGGCCGCTGCTGTGATTTGCCCTATAGATTTCGCTTTCCTCATCCGTTACGGACAAGAGCGCCTCCAGTCTTTTTATCAACGCTTCAGACTCATTCAACGCAGCTTGTGCATGTTCTCCGTAGGCAGTAAAGGTCATATATGTATTCATAGCAAAAAGGGAACGCTCTGTTTCAGGCAGTGTCTGTTCAGAGCCGCAGCCTGCAAAAAAAAGAAGCAACATTATACTGATCAAAAAAGCCATAAAGCGTTTCAAAAAAACATCTTCTTTCATAGGAAGACGACAGCCTCCTTATCATCCAGCTGCCGCTTCTGATTTCTGGATGCAGTATTCCTATCAATAGGATACTGCACACACAGGTCTATGTCTAATACTTACTTTTTATCAGTTTCTATGTCTTTGAGGCATTGATTGTGTTTTATCGTTCATACAAAGAGATCGACAATCAATCCAGCAACAAAGAAAAACACCGTATAAAATGCCAAATAAAAAAGAAATCGTCTGATGCCCCCTACGATCTTCAAGGCGCCAAGATTAATAATCTTTTTATGGGAGGACCGGTCAGCGCCGTACGTTCCAACGCTGTGCTATAAATAAGCAACTGGGGCTTGAGCAGAACGGACCATGGCGGAACCCCATGCAGTCCAAGCCAACAATAGATGCTATTAAAGAATTTTCTTTTCCAAAGTAATTAACTCTATCGCTTAATCCTCTATATTAACATCCTGTTTTCGTCTGTCAAATCCAAGGGCGTCCGCATGCTCCAGTGCATGAAGCACTTGCCGGCAGATGAAGCGGCGCCTGCGGGCATATTTTTGATTGCGCCTCCGAAGCCTCCCCTCTACGGGAAAACCGTCCAAACCATTTGCGGCTACGATATCCGCATCGGTAATCGCAGTATATCCGTTATCCGCAGCAAGCTGCAGGGGAAAGCGTCGTCATGCCCGCCAATGTCATTTTAATAGCTTTTTCATCCTGATTTACCTCTAAACATTACATCTCTT
>CABSMD010000113.1 GCA_902478725.1 uncultured Clostridia bacterium | reverse complement strand
CATTCATACATCTCCTCCAGAGAGATGACCTGATATCCGTTTTCCACGATCCGCCGGATGTCATCCTCAAACTTCTCGGCGGAGGTCATGGTGGAATAATTATCCGGGATATCATCCGTAAAATGATGGTATAATAGTATCGGGCATTTTTGCGGCGTATTCAGCACATTAATAACACGCTGATCCGCGCCGACTGAAACCATCGCCATCAAACATACCAACAAAACGATCCCAGCCCGTCTGATATACTTCATCAACCAATCCTCCAACCTGAGCTGACCCCACTACATATAAGACCCAACTCTTCTTAATCACGGCAGGAGCATCTGTTTTGCCAAAGTTTTTTCTATCTTCGGCATACTTTTAGAATGCCCCGTACAGTCAAATTTATTAATGCAATTGTTTGCAGCATAGCCAAATCATGAAATGATTTCGATCTCACAAAAGCGGCTCTTCTGCCCCGTCAGCGCCGCACTGCGGCGGTCTGGCTGCTGTCCGGAGATATAGATGGTATAACGTCCGTCCCGCAGCACCTTGTCACCCTTCTCATCTATTGTCATAAAATCGTCGCATGTCAGGGTGAATGCCACCTCAACCTGCGTTCCTTTTGGTATCATTATCCTTTTTATTTTACGGAGCGAATGGTTCGGCAGATGGTCGCCCGCATTATTTTCTCTGATATATAGCTGCACCGTTTCTATACAATCGTAATTTCCAATATTTTCAACAAAAACACGGCAAACAAGCTCCTCACCGGGCGACAGCCGGGATTGGTCGGCCTCGATCTCACCGTAGGAAAACTCGGTGTAAGAGAGGCCAAATCCAAACGGATACAACGCATCCTGCTTCATATATCGATAGGTACGGTTTTGCATGGAATAGTCCAGGAAATCCGGCAATTCCTCCGTCGTACGGTAGAAGGTGACCGGCAGCCTGCCGGACGGCGAAACCTCCCCAAACAGGATCGAGGCCAACGCCCTGCCCCCCTGTGCACCCGGATACCAGGCCTGGAGTATGGCATCCACATGTTCATCCGCCCAGGTAACGCTGAGCGCACTCCCACACAACAAAATGAGGATAACCGGCTTTCCGACCGCACAAACCCGTTCCAAAAGCTCCTGCTGCATCCCCGGCAGATTCAGATCCTTCCGGTCTCCCGCGGGATATGGGTTGGACGGATGGCCTTCCTCCCCCTCTATGGTAGCGTCAAGCCCCAGACAGAGGATGGCAACGTCGGCCAGTTCCGTCATACTTACCGCCTCGCTGATCCGGTCATCCGCCTCATCACGGTGGATGTTTTCCCCGTCCCGATAGAGGTGGCAGCCCTTTGAATGATACACCCGTACCGTTTCCCCCACCGCGTCCACGATCCCCTCAAGCGGCGTAATATAACGTGACGCGGTACCGTAGTAATTGCCCTCCAGCGCGGCAACGCTATCCGCATTCGGGCCGATCACGGCAATGGAACGCAATTTCTCACGATTCAGCGGCAGGATATGGTTTTTATTTTTCAGCAGCACAAGGGTCTGTCTGGCAACCTCAAGGTTCAGCTCGCGATGTTCCGGGCAGTCGTTCACCTCATAGGGTATCTTGTTATAGCCAACATGCTCGGACTTATCAAAGAGTCCCAGCTTCATTCTCGTGGTCATCAGCCTCACCGCGGCACGGTCAATGGCCTCTTCGGTTATCAAGCCCTCCTGCAGCGAAATCAAAAGATGGAGGTAGAGATTACCACAGTTGAGGTCACAGCCGTTGTTTAGGGCCAACGCAATCGATTCCTCCATGGTATGCGTCACCTTGTGACCTCCATGAAAGTCTTGCAGCGCGCTGCAATCTGATGTCACATGGCCAGAAAAGCCCCATTTTTCACGCAGAATATCATTCAGCAAGGTTTTGCTGCCGCAGCAGGGCTCCCCATTTGTGCGGTTATACGCCCCCATGACGGCCTCCACACCGGCCTCCCGGACACAGGCCTCAAAAGCTGGCAGATAGGTTTCGTACAAATCCTTTTGGGATACCTCGGCGTTAAAGCTATGACGGCCTTCCTCCGGCCCGCTATGGACGGCAAAATGCTTGGCGCACGCCGCTGTTTTCAAATAGCGCGGATCGTCTCCCTGCAATCCCTTGACAAACGCCACACCGAGACGTGAGGTCAGATAAGGATCCTCCCCATAGGTCTCATGCCCGCGGCCCCACCGGGGATCACGGAAGATATTAACATTAGGAGACCAAAAGGTCAGGCCTTTATAAATGCCATGATCACCTTTCTCCTGCGCGGCGTGGAATTTTGCGCGCGCCTCGGTCGAAATGACGTCAGCCACACGGTGAACCAGCTCCTCGTCGAAGGTCGCGGCCAAGCCGATCGCCTGCGGAAAAACAGTCGCCGTCCCCGCGCGCGCCACACCGTGGAGCGCCTCGTTCCACCAGTTATACGACGGCACGCCCAGGCGCGGGATCGCCGGCGCGGTAAATACCATTTGCGCTACCTTCTCCTCCAGCGTCATGCGCGATACCAGATCGCGGGCACGCTCTGCAAAATCCTTGCTCTCGTCGAGATACAACGGTTGCATTCCTTCACCTACTCCTGATTGAATTTCCGCATCAAATTCTTGATCTTGGTAAATGGATCGATCAGGCTGCTGATCGATTTATCATAGTTGAGTTCTTCTATAATATATGCAACATATTTGGCCATATCCACCTCATGATACCATTCCTTCTGCTTCAGTTCATCAGGACGGTAGATCAGATTGGTGGTAAATATTTTATCGTAGAGACCATTTTGATAGGCACGGTCGAATTTTTCAAAGCCGTCGCAGAACAGGCCAAAGGTCACAAACGCAAATATCCGCTTTGCTCCCTTTTCTTTCAGCTTTTCACAGATATCAAGAAGGGATTCGCCGGAGGAAATCATATCGTCGACGATGATGATATCCTTACCGTTGACGCTGCTTCCCAGATATTCATGTGCCTCGATCGGGTTACGCCCGTCAATGATGACGGAATAATTCCGCCTCTTGTAAAACATGCCGATGTTGACATTGAGCACCGAAGAATAGTACAGGCAACGTGACACGCCGCCCTCGTCAGGTGAGATGATGGCCAGGTTCTTATCGTTGATCCGGATATCGCTAACGGTACGTAAGAGCGCTTTCATCATCTGGTAAGTCGGTTGGATATTATCAAATCCGCTTAAGGGAATGGCGTTTTGCACCCGCGCATCATGCGCATCAAAGGTAATGATATTGGAAACGCCTAGGTTCACCAGCTCCTGCAACGCCAACGCACAATCCAGAGACTCCCGCGCAGACCGCTTGTGCTGGCGCCCTTCATACAGCATCGGCATAAACACGGTCAGCCGTTTGGCTTTGCCGGCTATTGCAGAAATAATACGCTTGAGGTCTTGAAAATGGTCATCCGGGCTCATGGCATTCTCCCGGCCGTACATCTTGTAAGTGACATTATAATTGAAGATGTCGGTTATGATATGGATATCCCTCCCCCGCACGGACTCACGGATCAGGCCCTTCCCCTCCCCGTTTGCAAACCGGGGTACTGAGGTCTGCACAATAAATCCATTGTCCTGCTGATCCCGCCAATCCTTCAGGTATGCTTCCACCTTCTTGGCAAAGGCCTCACAGCCGGGCATACAGATGATGCCCAATTCTCCAACCATTTCGATACTCTTTTCGCTCAGCATAGCACACTCCTTATTCCTATGTACATTTGTATGATCCCCCGACAACCCTGCTGATTCTGTCGAAAGATACACCCATTTGTTATTTATTCTACTACATTGTACCGGAACAATCAAGCCTTTTCATTTCGAAGATTTTATTTTTTGTCACTATTTTATACCTTTCTTTCACAAAGCAAATAAATATTGACAAATCAAACAGGGTATGCTAAGATAAGTAAGTATGGAATTTATGCCGCTGTGGCGGAACTGGCAGACGCCCGGGACTTAAAATCCCGTGAGGGGTGACCCTCGTACCGGTTCGATTCCGGTCAGCGGCACCAAGCAAAAGGCGCTCCAAGGGGAGTGCCTTTTATTTATTTTATTCGTGGATCGGGGCGGCCTTTTATGAAATATGACACATCTGAAATCAAGAGAAGGTTCAGGAGCTTAAAACAATTTGAGATAAAGATCCGCTTTGACGGCGTTTCGCAGGAATCAAACAAACTCGTTTGAAATCACTTTTTCGACCTCAACGAACCATTCGGCGGCAAAGCAAAATATTCCTTATACTATTTATCTCTGCTGGAACGGGAGGAATTAAAGGGGATTATAGAAGAGTATCTCGCCATGGTTTATTACGAATTATATAAAGCAAGCGGGGCAGCCTATTTAGAAGGGCAATATGACCCGCAACTCCTTGCAAAGCTAGGTCTGCCGCCCACCGCCGGAGAGATGGAAATCAAACAAAGATTCCGCGAACTGGCAAAGCGGTATCATCCTGATAAGGGCGGCGATGCGGAACAGTTTATTGCATTGATGGCAGACGTTAAACAATTGCTGGAAAACAGATAGGCAGGTGAATGGCATGAAGGCTTTGATCACAGGGGCAAGCTCCGGGATCGGACGGGATATGGCAAGGGTATTGGCTAAAATGGGATATGACCTTGTTCTTGCGGCACGGCGCGTCGAAAAACTGGAGGAATTAAAAAAGGAACTCCCGGTCAAGGTTCGGGTGATTGGAATAGACCTGTCCTCCACTGAGGCGTGTTTAGAACTATATGAAAAGGTGAAGGAAGATGGGATCGACCTCTTAATCAATAACGCGGGACTGGGCGCGTATGGCCTGTTTGACGAGATCACGCTGGAACGTGACCAAAACCTGATCGACGTGAACATCCGCGCGACCCACATCCTAACTAAGCTATTTTTACCAGATTTTAAAAAAAGGGATCAGGGGTGGATTTTAAACGTGGCTTCCGCCGCCGCCTTTTTGCCCGGGCCGAAGCTCGCGGCTTATTATGCAAGCAAGGCATATGTCCTGCGGTTGACCCAGGGGATCCGCGAGGAGCTGCGCCATGCTCACAGCAAGGTGGTAGTATGCGCCCTCTGCCCCGGCCCGATCCGCACGGAATTCGACCAGGTAGCGGACACCCGTTTTTCCGGTGGCTATCTTGAAAGCGAACAGGTCGCCCGCTATGCGCTCAAAAAGCTGATGCAGGGCAAGGCAGTCATCATTCCGGGCGGTTTGATGAAGATGGGGCGTTTTTTCACAAAAATTCTTCCGGATGGGTTGCTCGCCCGGGTATCCTACCACATTCAGAACCGCCGAAAATAATGCCAAAAACCGGTCAATTGGCCGGTTTTTTCTTTGTAAAAAAAACGGAAATATAAATTATCTATTAACTTTTCGTAAACTTTTGACGACCTTTATTGACAGCCGAAATAAAAGCATTTAAAATGGGTACAGGATAGGTAGCATACTACGAAAAAGATTGGAATGGGGTAGATGGAGGATATTGGATTCTATTTTAAAAAAATTAATGACCTCATGGTTGCAAGGGTAAACGCCCAGATGAAAGAATCCGGCCTGACCTTTTCCCAAGTAGAGTTGCTGATGTATCTCCTGGACAAAAACGGCGAACAGGTTTCTCCAAAGGAACTCGAGCAGCATTTTCACCTCTCACATCCGACGATCACCGGCACATTGCAGAGGATGGAACGCAAGGGGCTGCTCCGCTGTGAGATCAACCCGGCAGACCGGAGGAGCCGGCGCATCATCCTGCTTGACAAGGCGTATGAGATGCAAAAGGATATTACGGATCAAAAGCAGAAATTGGACAGGGGATTTGCCGCACACATGGAAGAGGGACAATTAGAGCAGCTTAGAAAGCTGCTCATAATCGTATATGATGTTTTATTGCAGGATACGCAAAAAATCAACTGAGAAAGGAACTGCAGCATGAAATTCGTGAAATTTCTAAAACGGCACAAAAAGGCTTTTATTATCACCGGCGTATTATTAGCGCTGGTTCTGGCAATCGTCTTCGCACTGCGCAGCTGCCAGGCAAGCATGCCTACCATGGCAACCACCAGCGAGGCCCGGGTCACACGGCAGGACATCCGTTCCTCCATCACCGGTACGGCCACGGTCAAGCCAAAGGATGAGTATTCCATTACCTCCTTGGTAAACGGCACCATTGTCTCCGCACCGTTTGAGGAGGGGGATTTGGTGGAAAAGGGCGACCTGCTTTACAAGATCGACGCCGGGGATGTTGAAAAAAGCATCAGCAGCGCCGATGTGGCCCTACGGCGCTCACAGCTCTCCTATGAGGAATCGCTCAAGTCGAGGGATGATCTCTACGTGACCGCAGACACGGGCGGAATTATCAAAACGTTGCACGTTAAGGAAGGAGATATGGTAACGAGCGGACAAACCAAGATTGCTGATATTTATGACAGCGCCTATATGGAGCTGGTTCTCCCCTTTAACGAGAGCGACATTGGTTCTATACATATCGGAGACAGCGCCGTCATCCGGGTCTCCAACACCAGCGACACCCTCTACGGCACAGTCAGCCGGATCAACAACGCAAGCTATGCCAAAAGCGGCAACATGCTGGTACAGGATGTTATCATCCAGGTACAGAATCCCGGCGTATTGACGCCGGAGGACGTCGCCACCGCTACGATCGGCAACATCACCTGCAACGACAGCGGAAAATTCAAATATATTACGGAAAAAACGATCACCGCTAAGGGCAATGGCACGGTTGCGGCGGTTCTCGTCCGGGAAGGGAACCGGATCAATGCAGGAGACGGCATCCTGACCCTGACCAGCGACACCGTCAACAGCACCATTGACTCCAACGCACTGGCAGTAGAGGAATCCAGGATTTCCAAAGAAAAGGCGCTCAGCCAACTGGATGATTACACGATCACCGCGCCGATCTCCGGCACGGTCGTGACCAAAACCATAAAGACGGGCGACAAGTTGGACAACACCACCGCCTCGAAAGAAATGGCGGTTATTTATGACCTATCCAGCCTGAAGTTCGATCTGAATGTCGACGAGCTGGACATCAACAAGCTGGAACTCGGGCAGGAGGTATCGATCACGGCAGACGCACTCGACGGCAAGAGCTACACCGGCTCTATCACCAACATCAGCATCAACGGCACCTCCACCAATGGCGTTACCACCTATCCGGTCACGGTCGAAATCACAGATTTCGACGACGACCTGCTGCCGGGCATGAATGTAGACGCTGAAATCGTGGTGGGTGAGGTGAAAAACACACTGGCCGTCCCTGCGGGTGCGGTCAACCGCGGCGATATCGTATATGTCAAGGGCGACAAGACCGAGGAGAACGACAGCGCACCGGAAGGGTACAAAAGTGTTGCGGTAACCACGGGGCTATACAATGATGATTACATCGAAATTCTGTCCGGCCTGCAAGAGGGAGACGCGGTGTGGGTTCAAAGCACAGCACAGACCATGATCGGCTTTCCGGGTGGGATGGGCGGTCCCGGCGGCGGTGGTCCCAGGCCATAACGCACACAGCAGGAGTTGACAAGGAAGTGGTATACAGCAGTACTGGAATGCATGGCGGCGTTTTACAGCCACAAGCAGACGGAAAGGAGACTGGCAGGCATAGGATATCTTAGCCTGCGACATTATGAGCGCTTTAATTGAATTTAAAGATATTTACAAGATATATAAACTGGGCGACGAGGAGGTACACGCCGTCGACGGCATTTCATTCCGGGTGGAAAAGGGGGAGTTTCTGGCGATTATCGGACAGTCAGGAAGCGGCAAGTCGACCTGTATGAACATTATTGGCTGCCTTGATGTGCCGACAAGCGGCTCCTACTTTCTCGACGGGAAGGACGTCAGCGGCCTGTCCGACGACGAGTTGGCGGCGATCCGCAACAAGAAGCTGGGATTCATTTTTCAGCAATACAACCTCTTGCCCAAGCTGAACGTGATTGAAAACGTTAAGCTGCCGCTGATGTATCGCGGCATGAAGGAAAGCGAACAGAAGGAACGCGCCATGGCTGCACTCGAACGGGTAGGACT
>CABSMD010000112.1 GCA_902478725.1 uncultured Clostridia bacterium | reverse complement strand
GATATAATATGTTTGTATAGATTATAAAAGAGGGAGGGAAAAAAGGAGACAAGAGTAAACAGACTAAATTTATAAAGGGGATGTTATGAATGAGAAGACGTTTGTTGGCATTGAGCTTAGCGCTTGTCATGACCTGCGCGCTGATGCTGGTATCGGTTGGTCCGGTACAGGCGGCCGACGCGGGTCTGGACCTGTCGGCAACCACTACCGGTCTGCAAAAGGGCGGAACGGCTGATGTCGTGGTCAAAAGCGTTGACGCGGACGGCAATGTAGGAGGACAGGTGACGAGTGGCCTGACCTTTGAAAGCAGTGCACCAGGCGTGATCTCGGTGGACGCTGCTGGTAAGATGACGGCTCTGCGTGAGGGTGTTTCTGTAGTTACTGCCAAATCGGGAACGCTGCAAAAGAGCGTGATCGTCACCGTTTACAAGGAAAAGACGGAGGACGGCTTCGAGGACACATCGGTTGCAAGAACGATGCTGTCGCCGCAATACGGCAGTGTCGCGATCGATCCAAAGAATTATTGGTGTGAATACGATTCCACGATAAAACGCAGTGGGAACTATTCTCTCAAAATTTTGGACATAACCGCAGATAAGCCGGATGAAAACCTTCCGAATTGGAACGGTGGCGTATTTTTTTCGTGTGATAAAACCTGGCCCGCCTCAGGAGACCGAACCCAACGCGGCATCGCGGAGCTTTGGTTTTATGACGATGCGACACCGACCAAGAGTGATCAGTTCTGGATTTCCTCATCAGGTGGCGCGTACGAAGGAAAGTCACCCACAGGCTATGACCAGGATGGCACCTGGAGTTGGTCCGAGGCGTTGCGGGTAAGTTTCCGATTTGGTGCGGACAGCTACGGGCTTGGCACGGATGGGGATAAGGGCAATCCGTCCCAGAATACAGGCTGTGCAAAGTATTTCGGGGTGGTAGAGGTCAAAAATCAAATCGCCAGAACAAAGGGATGGCACCAGTTGATCGTTGACTACAGCAAGGACGATACATATGCATTTTACATTGATGGACAGCTTTTTGCCTCGCGAATAGCACCTAAGAGCAATGGGGGGCTTGGCGGAATACGTCTCGACCGAACCGGTGGCTCCAAACAACATCTGCTTTATTTGGATGATGCGGTGAACTATACCGATATCAGTGTATCGGACCCGGTGGCTCCGGAAGCAGGCAATGTAGTTATTTCCGGTATCGCCAAGGAAGGGCAGAAGCTGTCCGTATCCTATGGTTATTATGACGCTAACAATGACCCGGAGGATAAGGCGAAAACCCAGTATCAGTGGGAGCGTTCTTCCAATGGTTCCGACTGGGCGGCGATTGATGGGGCAACCAGCGTAAGCTATACCCTGCAGGCGGCGGATGTAGATTACTTCATCCGTGTCAAGGTGAAGGTGTTCGCTCAAAGCGCAGAGCAGGCTGAGGGAGTATTTACGGCATCAGCACCGACTGCGGAAAAGGTGGCGGCGCGTCCGCCGTTGACCGAGGAAACCATTTCCCGGTTGGATCTGAGCCAGACGGAGACCTTTTTGGCGGCGGAAACGGCCGGCACGCAGATCAAGGTGCAGGGTTATACCGCGGACGGTACTGCGTATGACCTGACCGCCGACTCGGCTGTCAGCTATCAGTCCAGCGACCCCTATGTCGCTAAGGTGGGAGCGAATGGTGTCATAACTGCGCGGCATAACGGCTTTGCCATCGTAACGGCAACTGTGAATAATACCGATGGCAGTGCGGCAATAGGCAAAACAGTTATTCAGGTGTATACCACCAACGCCGGCTATATGGACGCGACAAAAATAAACATACCCACAACAGCGAGCATTAAATTCCAGGGTGACGAGCAGGCGCGGGAAAATATCAAGGTAAACAACAGCCATGTCAAAATAGCGAATGACTATACCAGAACCGGTGACGTACCTGCTATCGGATACCATAGGCCGGGCACCATGGCGAGTGGAATGCAGTTTTCGGATTATAATGAGAATGATCCGCTAAAACAGCCGGCCAACTATCTGACATGGGGCCTTGACAATTATAACAGCATGGCGGATGGCACTAAAATTCCGCAGATGATCGGCCAGGCATGGTTTTATGATGAAGGGCCGGATTCCACCAAAAAGGCTACGATCTATTTTCAGGGCCATGATAAGCATCCTGCCGGTGTCACCTATCCACAGACGTTAGCGGCAAGGGTTGGAATCTTGGATGGCTCTTCCAAATTCTATGCCTATAGTAACAGCAAGCAGAAGCGTGCACAGGTCGGCGAGGGGGCGGCCGTGATTGAATCCGGCGGATTCACCGGCGATGCCGACGATGTCACCTATACCCTTGACGGTACCGGCGGCCGTCCGGAAATACCCAGGACCCGGGGCTGGCATCAGGCCTTGATGGTGATCAATGGCGGTGACGACCTGACAAATGTCGGTACCGACAAGGGTACCATTACCATGTATTTAGACGGGATTAAGGTATACGAAGAGAATTATGTTCCGCTGACCCTGCAGCTGGCCCGCGGCGAAGGCCATGGTGCGGCCTACAGTGGGGATTATTCCTATTATGACGGATTCGGTGTTGCCTATTATGACGTCAAAACCCGCCCGCCGGTAGTGGAAAGCATTGCCTTAAACGGTACGGCCATGATTGGGAAGACCCTTACAGCCGACGCTCAGGTCAGGGATCTTAAGGGTGACCCGCTTGCGGAGGAGACCTATCAGTGGCAGTATGCCGACGCGGCCAATGCCGAGGAATGGACCGACATTCCGGGTGCGACCAATGCCTCCTATACCTTTGAGGACAGCGAGACCAATCCATATTTGAACAAATATGTCCGTGTGGCAGTGACGCCGCACAGTACGGTTCCAGAAAAAGAGGCCAATGTAGAGCCTTATTATTCAGAGACCCGTAAGGTTTCAGCCAAAAAGCTTGCGCCTGAGCTGGTAGGTGGCATTACGGTCGCCGGCTCGCAGACGGTGGGCGGCCAATTGACGGTAGCCTATCAGTATAAGCAGGATGACATGATCGATGAAGAAGGAGATACCATCTTCCTGTGGGAGCGCGCCGATTCTGTGGACGCGCAAAACTGGACGACAGCCGCAACCATCACGGGAAGCAATACCTACTCACCGGCAGCTGCCGACGCGGGTAAATTCCTGCGCGTTACGGTAACACCGGTGGATATCAACGGTCTGGCGGGTACTCCTTCTGCGCCTTCCACACCAATACAGATCGGGAGCGACATTGCTTATTATGTCGCTACGCCGGCCGATGGCGGAGACGATAACAATTCTGGCAATGAGCAGGCACCGTTTGCTACGATCGAAAAGGCGCGTGACCGGATACGGGCAGACCTGAGCAATCAGGATACCCCGGCCGGTACCCTGAAAGTCTATATCAAAGCCGGCGAGTATCCGGTTTCCAAAACCATCAGTTTTGGCCCGTCCGATTCCGGAACCGATAAGAATCCCGTTGTTTACCAGGCTTATCCGGGGGACGAGGGGCAGGTGCGTTTCGTCGGCGGTAAGGAGCTGGATGCGTCCCAGGCAGTCAAGCTGGAGAGTGGTGACCCGATTTATGAACGCGTGATCGATGAGTTTGCCAGAACCAAGCTGTATAAACTGGACTTGAAAGCCCAAGGTATCACGAAAATCGATAAAATTGAGGATTTCGGCTTCGGCACCTGGACGGGTAGTGTAAGCACCTATAAACCGGTGGAAATTTATTTTAATGGAAAAGCCCTTTACAGTGCGCGCTGGCCGAATGATGAACCGAATGCGGGTTATACGCAGACCGGCAAGCTGATCGAAAAGCCTAAAGAAGTCAGTAAAGACCCCTTTACCGTAGAGTATGTAGACACAGAAAACCATACGGAGCTGTGGACACCCGCGGCGGCGGATGACCTGCATATTTCGGGATTTTTAGGAAACGACTGGGCGGGTGTCACCCATAAGGTGCACGCGATCGACACGGCGAAAAAGACGATTACCTGCAATAACGGTACCGCCTATGAGCCGTCGCCCAACCACAGGCTGTACTTTTTCAACCTACCGGAAGAAATCGACATGCCGGGCGAGAGCTATATCGACCGTGAAAACGGCGTCCTGTATTTTTATCCGACCGATGAGAATGTAAGAGATGCCAAAATTGAGATAACGACCCTGAAAAGCTATATGTTCAGCTTTAGCGGGGTAAAGAACGTAACATTAAAGGGCTTGAATTTTGAGGTTTCACAGGATCGTTTGATGGATGTATCCGGCGCTGAAAATTTTGTCATAGACGAATGCAGTTTCCTGCATGGTTCTGAAATTGCGCTGAATCTGTCGGGTACAAATAGTGCAGTGAAAAATTCCCATATTTACGATATGGGCAAAGGCGGCATCACGGTAGGAGGCGGCAACCGTGCAACCCTGACCGGTGGCGGAAATCTGGTCGAGAATAATCGTATCCACAGTGTTGCACGCGTTTATCGGACCTATCCGCCAAACGTTTCCGCAAGCGGAGTCGGCCATACGATCCGGAACAACGCGATCTATGACGGGCCGCACGAACTGGTGGCCTTCAATCAAATGAACGACCTCACGATTGAGTACAATGAGATATACAACGGCGTACGGGACGCTGCCGATATGGGTGCGATCTATTTTGGCCGTATTCCGGATGATCTTGGAACGGTAATTCGTCATAATTTCTTCCATGACATCGGCAATACCTACGGCGGCTATGGCCAGCAGTCGATCTTCTGGGATGACGGGCAGGCTGGACCCTATGTGTTCGGCAATCTGTTCTACCGCGGCACCCGGACGGCGGACATGGGCGGTACGACGAACAATTGCTTCCCGATCAAGTCACATGGTGGCCAGTACGGTGTCGTAGCCAATAACGTAATCATTGACGCGCCGACGGCAACTTTCTTCCAGCCCTGGAGCGATGACGGCGCAGGCAACCATCAGGCTCTTAAATGGTGGCTATGGACAATGGATAAGCATGACGCCACGTACCATAGGATTTGGGAGCAATGGCTGAGCGACGGCAAGTATAAGAGTGAAATCTGGAAGCAGCATTACCAGTCTGACAAGTGGGACGCCGAGGCATGGGCGCGCGGTCAATACAATCTTGATACGATGTTTGGTTATCTGCCCTCCACCTTTACCGACAAGGATTATAATGATGTCAAAGACTTGGATCGTATCAAGGATAAGGATACCCTGCAGGGCATCGCAAAAGGCCGTGCACCGTCCGATACCAACATTTTTGACAACAACGTGGTCATTGGAGTAGAGAAAACAAATCCCTCCTTCAACGGTGTTGCACAGGAATACCGGACCTATCAGGCGGGCCTTGAGGAAAGTAAGAGCTTGTTTAAGGACTTCAATAACCGCGACTTCGAATTGACCACAGCGGGGCTTGCCAAAGTCAAGGAGAAGGCGACCGGCTTTACAGCATTGCCCTCGATGGATGAAATGGGGTTGCAGCGGATGGAGAACGGTACTCTGCCGGGCAGTATGGAACCGTCTGCCTCCAACGTGACGATCAGTGGTTCGAACAGGACGAACGGCATCCTGACAGCGGACTATACCTTTAGCGACCCTGACGGTGATGAAGAAGGCGTTTCCGAGATTACATGGTACATGTCCGATTCAGTGGACGGTGTCTATACCCTGATCTCCGGCAAGCAGGGCAAAGAGCTAAAAATTCTCAAGAGCTATGAGGGTATGTTTGTCCGTTGCGAAGTCAAGCCGTATGATGAAAACGGCATATACGGAGACCCGGTTGCCTCCAACGTCATCCAAATTGCAATGGAAGGTGGCGCCGATAAGGAGGCGCTGTACCAGGCGATCAGCGAGGCACAGGAGATGCTTAAAAATGCGGATATCGGCGATGAGCTTGGTCAGTACCCGCAGGAAGCCGCCGACCGGCTGAAGGATGCCATTGCAAAGGCTGAGACGGTTGCCAACAATACCAATGCGACACAGCGGCAGGTGGATGCGGCGGCGCAGGAAATGCTCGACGCAGTCAGCGATTTCAAATCCAGTCTCAAGATTGATCAGTTGGTGCTCAACAGCCGTCTGTTGGATACAGCGAACTGGCAGTCCGGTTCGGGCTCGGCGAACGGTACGCTTTCGTTTGAGAATAACGGCGTCCATTTGAAACCGAACGGGAATGGGTACCTGTCTGCAACCTATGTGGCGGAAACCTTCTTAAATCCGGTCTTTACCTTTAAGCTGAAGGTAGAGGATTTGGACAATACCTGGTTTGGTATCTTCTTCCGCCATGTGAATTACAATTCCCTGTTTACGACCTCGTACGGCGTGGTAATCAAACCGGAGCAGTTTGAGCTGCAATCCTTCGGTCCGGGTGGTTTTCTGGGGCCGAATAAGGGTTTGGTACCAAATGAGGATGAGAATAAAAAGCCCATCTTTGAGGCAGGCAAGGAGTATATCATCGAGATTGGGGCCTACGATGTTGGCGATGCGACCCGCCTGGTGTTTAAGGTGGACGGTCGGGAAATCTTCAATTATCTGCAAACGCAGGAGGATCCGGTTTGTAAGCCGCAGAACGGCGTAGAGGGTTATTTCACCATGCTGGCTACCAAGTCGATGACTGGAATATCGATCCTGCCGGTCTATGCGGATACCACCCAGTTGAAGAAGACCCTGGATGAAGCGAGACAGGTGGCAGACGCGGCGGTCATAGGCGAAGGCTATGGAGAGTATGATTCTGATGCGCTGGATACGTTTATCGAAGCCATCGCAAAGGCGCAGGATGTTTGTGACAATATCGATTCCAGCCAGGTCCTGGTGGATAAGGCGGAAGCGGATATGAGAAAAGCGTTAGCCGACTTTAAAGCTAAGGTGAATACAACAGTTACCGTATCCGAAAGTGCCGCGATTGACATTATAGCGGAACTTGGCGGCAACATAACCATTACAGACCCGAATGCGGACGTGACACTAAACATTGACAAGGGCGTGCCACAGGCAGCGTTGAACATCACCGCACAAAGAAGTATAGGCAACATTGTCTTTGCAATGCCGGATGGTACGACTGTTTCTGGTAACGGCACCTTAAAAGCACCGTTTGTCAAGAGCGAGGCTTCGGTCAAGCCCAGCGGCGCGACCGTCAACAGTGTAATCGGAATGACGGCGGATGCGCAATACCTGACTACGGATCATGCGGTTCGTATCGTACTGCCTGGCTTCGGTTCCAGCAAAACGGTTTCCTATGTGAAGGACGGTAAGGCGGTCAAGCTAAAAACGCTGTCTGCGGATAACCAAGAAACGGCGGATGCTACCGTACCTGCAGGCGAGGCCATGATGATCAAATCCGGCAATGACGTTATTGTCTGGACCAAGATACTGACCGAGTTTATCGCCCATAGTTCCTCTGGTGCGATTGACAATCCTTATATTCCGGGCCCCGGCGGAGGCGGTGGCAATACCGGAACAACCGGAACGGGCAGTGGAACCTCCGGCATGATTTTGGGCGGTGACCAGACGAAAAAGAACTTTGTTGATATCGTCGGCCACTGGGCTCAGGCGGATATAGAGGAAATGGCGTCGAAGGGTATCGTATATGGTGTGACGGATACTACCTTTGAGCCTGACCGCAGTATCACGCGCGCTGAGTTTGCGGCTCTGATTGTTAGGGCGCTGAACCTTACCACGGTCGTACCGCAGGAGTGGAAGGACGTGGCCAACGAAGCGTGGTATTCACCGGCGGTCAACGCGGCGGCCAACGTCGGTCTGGTGGTTGGCTATGACGGCTGGTTCCGTCCGGACGATCCGATCAGCCGTGAAGAAATTGCCGTCATTATGGCAAAGGCGTATGTATTTGCCGGCGGCAGTCTGGAATCCGGGGCGATCGTCAAGTTTGCCGATATTGATGACATTTCCGACTGGGCTTACACCTATGTGGACAGTGTAACAACGGTAGGTCTGTTTGCAGGTATGACGCCAAACACCTTTGTCCCACAGGCAAATGCGACCCGGGCAGAGTGTGCGTCGGTCATCAAGCGGCTGCTTGATAAAATCAATTAGCTTCCCCATCTCCTTATTTATTTTATAAAAGACGGGCGCGTCGCAAGTGTATCT
>CABSMD010000111.1 GCA_902478725.1 uncultured Clostridia bacterium | reverse complement strand
GTATTCGACAGCTTGCATTAAAATATGACATCGTTTATAATAAAGGTGGACTTTGGATATAAATCATTGCCATCTGAGCGCAGCCTTGAAAAACGAAGGAATTTAGGGGGAAGCTACCATTGTTGTCATGGTTGAAAAAAAGCCTAAAAATTGAAAAATTCACCGTAAAGCATTGTCTAATTGGCAGTTTTATTATCCTTATAGTGATAGTTGCATTATTTTTGATATTTACAAATTTCTTCAAGTATGATAGAGTAGGTAAAAAGGCGGATGACGAGTTTCTCGTACCGCTTGTGTCTGCGTCGCCAAAGGATGACGGTACCATGGTTTATGTCCATGTCAAAGGGGCGGTAGAAAACCCGGGGGTTTATCCGGTTGAGAAAAACAGCCGTGTTTTTGATGTACTTCGTGCCGCCGGTGGAACGACGGCGGACGCGGATCTTACTGGGATCAATCTGGCCCGGAAGGTAAACGATGAGGAAGAGATTTTTGTACAATCCAAACCGGAGGGACTATCCACAGAAATTACATTACAGTCCACGTTGACTACCGGCATCACGAAAAAGGTCAACATTAATACAGCCACCGCGGCGGAGCTTGACCAGTTGCCGAAAATCGGTCCGGTCTTATCGGAAAGAATTGTTACATACAGAAATACAAACGGCAAGTTCAGGTCGATTGAGGAGATTAAAAAGGTAGACGGAATCGGAGAAGGCATTTTTAACTCTGTAAAGGATTATATTGCAGTCTAGTGGAGAATCTTAGGGAGAGTGGAGATTTATGAAAAGAATGGCAGCTTGGACGGCAATCTTGGTATTGTCACTGGCGCTGACCTCTTGCAGCCTGCCAAGAGGAGGCGGGGAGGCGTCGCCCTCCGCACAGCCAAGTGAGACGCAGGAACGTAATGTCAGCGTGGAAGTCTATTCACTGAACACCGAAAAAAATGTAATTTCAAAGGCTATCAAGGAAATTAAAGTATCGCAGCATCCAAACGTGGATTTGATTAAGCATATGCTTTTGGCGAACGATCACCTTTTTCCCAATAAAATCGAGACACTGGACGTAACTGTCCAGGACGATACGGCCAAAATTGATTTTTCTGCCGAAATGGCGCAGCAGCCGGCGGAGAATTTGGTCTACGCCGCTGAATTGTGTGCCATGACGCTGTCGCAGTCCCAGCCGGTCACCGCTGTCAGCCTAACGGCGGGGGGCAGCCCGATTCCCGGTATGACCTATTATACGTCGCGGCTGGCGTCCAAGGGCAGCGACCTTAACATTCCGGTCAGGATGTTTACCCTTTACTTTCCGGACAAACAGGCGACCGGCCTATTGGCGGAATACCGCCTGATGCCATTGGAGGACGGGGCCGATTACACGATCATCAGCGAGCTGCTGGCGGGCACTTCTGATTTTGAGAACAAGATTAATATCATTCCGCAGGGTACCAAAATCAACTCCGTGACGACGGACAACGGTCTGTGTACCATAGATTTTTCTCAGGAGTTTATCCGTAACCACACCGGCGGTTCCGCCTCGGACTCCCTGGCGATTTATTCGATCGTAAACGCCTTAACCGAGTTGGAATCCTGTCAGAATGTACAGTTTTTGGTGAACGGGAACAAATATGTCACCTTTGGCGGCTATGGTCTCGACCAGCCATTTGTAAGGAAAGAGGATCTCATCGTAAAATAGCATTGGGCGGCGTAAAAGTTCTCAATGTAATCTTGTTATAAAACAGCAAAAGGCCGGATGTGAAACCATCCGGCCTTGTACTATTTTGGGAAATACGCCTATTCCTGCGGCTGTGTCTCTTCTGTTGGCTGCTGCGGGATATCGTCCTTCGCCTCTTTCTCGATCTTGACGCCCTGGATATGGATATTGATCTTGGATGCATCCAGCCCGGTCATGGTTTCTACGCTCTTTTTTACCTTCTCTTGAATCTCCCAGGCAACCTCTGGAATCCGGGAGCCATATTCTACGACGATAAACAGGTCGATGATGACCTCCTGCTCGTTGATGTCTACCTTCACACCCTTGGACAGGTTCTTTTTCCCAATCAGATCATAGATGCCGCTTGCCAGGTTGTTGCTCATGCCCGCAACACCCTTAACCTCCGCTGCCGCAAGCCCTGCAACGGTTGCCACAACCTCTTCCGAAATCCTGATATTCCCTAATGTTTCTGGATTGTTGTTTTGTTCATCCACTGGTATTACCTCCTACCGTTTCTAAATTGTGTTGCATCCAAACACTATAGTTGTTTACAGTATACCACACTAGGGTAGGATTTGCAATTTATTTTATTTCTATGATTTTTATTTTGTCCGGCGACACATTGGTCTGACCAACGACGATATCCTTGATCTTTGCCGTATCGGACGGGGACAGTCCGGTGGTGGCAACGGTAACGCTGATGGAATCATCGGTGATAAACGCAACCGCTTCGGCAAACCCCTTGGCCTTGACCAGGTTTTCGATGCTGCTTTCCTTCTCCACCGCGTCGGCAATGCTGGTCATTTTTTGCTGTGCCTGGCTGACCTCATCCTTGGAGGAGTTGGCATTGTCCACCACCTCGCGCAGGATTTCCAAAGACTCGCTGCGGGACTTGTCGCGGTTGATCCGCGCGTCCCCGAAATAATTGCTGCCCGACTGGGAAGGCTGGGCCGATTCGCTCGGCGCGGGGGATTCGATACTCTCGCTGCCGGCGTTTACAAACTGCGCTTCCCCATACCTCTTCGCCTCTTCCCCCTGCTGCGCGGTGCCGGAGGCAGGCAGGGTTTCGTCAAAACTCCCCGAATACGCCCAGTTTAAGTAGGCCGCAATTACAATCATAACCGATAACGCTACGATAACGATCTGTCTTTTCCTCATCAACAACATCTCAACTCCTCCTAATTATTTTCCCTCAAACACTTCGATCCTGCTTGCACTTACATTTAAAACGGCCTTGGCCGCCTGATAAATGTCGGTCTTTACCTGATTGTCTCCCGCGCCGTCTGCAACGATCACCACCCCTTTTATTTTCGGATAATACTCATTGAGCACAATCGGCTCTTCGCCGCTGCCGTTACGCTTGAGCTGCGCGGAACGCTCGGTTTCCTCCTGCGTCTGCGTACGGGTATCATCCGTCTTTTGTTCTTCCGTACCGGAATAGTTGCTCCTCTCGTTCTGGGCAATGTCCACCTGGTTTTTGCTCTCCAGCGTGATCATCACCGTCACCTTGCCAACCCCCCGCATCTTGGAGAGGGTCTGCGACAGCCGCTTTTCCAGGTCGGTTACGAAAGCAGCTGCGTCAAGCTGCTCCCTCTCCTTCCCCGCCGGCTTGCCGCCGCTGTCGGAGAGAAAACTGCCGCCGGCAATCAAAAGAATGATCCCTATAATTAATATTATAAGCAACCTCTGCTTATTCTTACTTTTTGTAAACAAGCTGTATTTTTGATTTACCCATCCCCCGGCCTCCTCCATTCCACCACGTCACGCCCGATCCCATACAGGTTTTCCAGCTTTTCTGATACGGCGGTGTTTTCCGGTTGGTCGATCACCAGCCTCTGCACCTGCCCAAACTGCTCCTCCCCGGTATCGAAGGTGAAGGTGAACCGCGCGTCCGCAAGCTCCGGTATGCTCCGTCTGAAATCGTCTGTCAGCTGCTGCTCGTAGGATTTTAATATCTGCCGGCGTTGGATCTCCTCCAACTCCCCGGTAGAAGTCCGATCCGGGTAGACGGCCGTGTAATCCTGCGAAAAGTCCAGCCGGCCTGCCCCTACAAAGGGAGAAATCAGTACGACCAGCATAAATACCCCCAGCACAAACGATACGTACTTTTTCATATTGCCGGGCGGCAAAACCATCTGCAATATATTGAACACCAGCATCGCGCCCGCGATGGAAATGATGATTCCTTTTACCGTATTCATAACGCACCTACATTTCCCACACAGATGATTACCACGATCACGATCAAAAACAGCACCGCGCACATGCAAAGGGCGGAAAACACCATGCTGATACAGTCTGCGGTATCGTCCAAAAGCTGGGCGAGACGCTTGTCGCTCACTGGCTGGATGAATGCCGCCGCCAGCCGGAACAGCCATAGCTGCGCCACCAGCCGGAAGGCCACGCTGGCAAACAATAGCACGATCACCACAATCCCCGCGATCCCCACCCCTTTTTTGATGATGGCGGAGCAGGAGATGATTAGGTCGATGCTGTCTGAAAGCATACCACCGACCAGTGGAATGAAGTTGCCCACCGCAAATTTTGCGGTGCGGCTGGCAATCGAGTCCACCGCGCCGCTTGAGATGGAATAGATTACTGTGATGCCGGTAAACACCGTCAGCGTAATCCCCATGATCCATTTGATGACGCTTTTTAACAGCTTGACCAGCTTCGACATCGAAAACCCGCTGCTCACACAGTTGACCGCACACAGGACAAAGATGCAGTACACCAGCGGCACTAGAATGTTGCCCACCACCGTTATGATGACCGACGCGGCGGAATAGAGCACCGGATTCATGATCGCCGCGCCGGTGACCTGTCCGGTGGTCGCAATCAGCGTTACCAGAACGGGGGTGAGCGCCTTGACAAACTCGCTCATATTTGTGATCGCGCCCACGCTGCCCTCCACCGCCGTGATAAACATCTTGGCGCAGACCGTGCAGATCAGCGCGTAGCAAACAAAAAATGCCGCCTGCTGCGTGCCGCCCTCCTCCCCGAGCGTTCCCATATTGGTCAAAAAACCGCAGAGGATCGCGATCAGGATAATCACCACCATACCGGAAAGGTTCTGGTAGAGCTCCCGAAACAAAAGCTTTGCAATCTTGGCCAGCAGGCCCTCCGGCATGAGCGCGTTTTTTCCATTATACAGGTCGTCCAGCATGGCGTCGATCGAAAAATCCGGCGCGATCTCCTGCGTATCCTGATAGAGGTAGGTATCGTAATACCTGCTCAGGTCGGAAACGCCGGCCGCGCGGGACTGTTCGTCCAGCAGCCGCCGGTCGATCCCCTCTTCCGCCGCCGCAGGCAGGGGAAATAACAAAAACAGCAGGACAAGTACAAGCAAAACCTGTTTCATTGGCAACCATTCTTTCGTATGTATATTTAAAAATATCTTAAGAAGCGATGTCGGCCAACAGCCGAAACAGCGAGGTGACCACCGGCATACTCAACACCATGATGATGATCTTTGCG
The DNA here is from genome assembly GCA_902478725.1 of uncultured Clostridia bacterium. Classification (GTDB taxonomy): domain Bacteria; phylum Bacillota; class Clostridia; order HGM11514; family HGM11514; genus CABSMD01. The sequence goes on along the minus strand of CABSMD010000111.1, from coordinate 2,923 downwards.
CAAAACTCAATGTTACCGGCCAGCGCGGTCTCCCCCGCATCCTTACACAGTGCGGCGGCAAACTGTCCCAGGTACGCCACGCCGACCACCTTAAGCACGGTGCCCAGTGCCTCCCGGTCGATGCCGGCACGGGTGACAATCGCGCTAAACTCTGAAAAAACGGCGGAAACATTCACGCTGACAAACAAAAACAGGATGCCCGAACCGCAAAGCGCCACCAAAAGCGCAAGTTCCGGACTGTAGCGACGCAGCAGCACCGCCAGCACCGCGGCGGTAAGCGCAAGCCCTATGATTTGAAAGATCTGCATGGCACTCCCCCGTTTTTCTCTGTATGTATGCAAGACTTTTACAGGCCGAAAACCGATTTGATGGTATCAAACAGCACACTGATCTCCTTAATCACCATCAGCAGTACGACCACCAGGCCCGCCAGCGTCGTCATCATGGCCTGCTCCTCCCGGCCGGAGCGGATGAGGAGCTGGTTCAAAACCGCAACCAGAATTCCGATTGCCGCGATCCGGAATATCAAATCAACGCCCATTTTGTTCTCCTTCTTTAAATCAGGATTAAGATGATAAATACACCCGCCAAGACGCCCAGGCAGTTATACAGCTTGCGGTACTTCCTGCAATTCTCCCGCGCCTCGGCCTCTTGCAGCTCCAGCCGCTTTTTTAGCATCCGGATGCTGTTTTGTTGGGTTTGCAGGTCGCACATTCCCAACCCGTCCGCAAAGGCCTCCAGCGCCGCATAATCCTCATGGCTCAGATGCAAGGCCGCTTTTTCCTGGCGCAGGGCCAGCCGAAACGCCTCCCCCGCGCTCTGGCCGGTTCTCTTTTCCAAAATAGAGGCGGCGGCAGAAAAAATACGGGCGGTTCCCTGTTTCCCGCGGCTGATGTTGGCAAATGCGACCGCAAGCGGGTTGAGGGCGTAACAAACCTCGCCCTCCAGCAGATCCACCAGCCCCTGCAGCGATTCCAGCTCCCGCACGCGGCTGGCAAAGCCGCGTGAATGGTTTACCGCAAACGCGGTGCAGGCAAACAGCACAAGGATACAGCCCAAGCCCTTAACCAGCATTCCGATCGCCCCCATCACGGATTTCGGCGACCGTATGCGCGCCGCCGCGATTGCTCAGGACCAAAAAGCAATCAAACGCCCCAATGACGTCCGATAGGGTGGTACGGCGCGCGACCTCTTCTACGCTGCCGCCGTGGGCGGAGGCAATCACACACACGCCCGCGTTAAGCGCCTCATGAATCGCGGCCGCATCCTCCCGCGTCCCGATTTCATCGGTAATAATCACATCCGGCGCCATGGAACGGAGCATCATCATAATCCCCCGCGCCTTGGGGCAGGCGTCCATCACATCACAGCGGATTCCCAGATCATTCTGGGGTACGCCCTGGAAGCTCGCAGCGATCTCGCTGCGCTCATCCGCGATGGCAACGTTTGCTCCGTCAAAGCCGGAAAAGCCATTGGACAATTGGCGGGCGATGTCGCGCAGCAGGGTCGTTTTGCCGCACCCGGGCGGGGAAATGATGAGGACGTTGCGCACACGGCCGTCCCTCACGACGCTGTCCATCACACCATCCGCCGCGCCGATGATTTGGCGGGCCACACGCACATTGATAGAGGAAACCTCCTTGAGCGCGCCAACCTGCCCGTCCGTTACGGCACACTTGCCGCAAAAACCGATCCGGTGCCCACCCTCTACCGTAATATACCCACTGGTCAGCTCATTGACAAAGGCATAAGCGGACGAACGGGTGAATTGCTCAAAGCAGGCGTTGATATTGCTGGTTGTTACGACATATCCCAGCCCGGCCTCTTTATGCAGCATCCCCTGCCTGTCCACAAAAAAGCTGCCATCCCGCAACCGGATCAGCAGGGGGTTTTGGCTGCGCAGACGAATTTCCTCCAGTTCCCCCCGGATATTGGACGGCATTTTATACAGGATGGTCCGCAGCACCTGCGGGAAATAGTCAAACAAAGGTAACACAGACATCTTTTTCACCTCTTTTCATTTGTTATAGCAAACCTCTTCCGAGAGGTTATATTGCAGTATATGGCGACTTGTCCGTGTTTAGAACAAAAAAATAAGGACATGCATGGCGGGCATATCCAAAAAACATTTCTATTTACACCAAAAGCGGGATATGATATAGTAAGTGGAAAGGAGGCTTTCATATGAAGTATAAGGTTGGAAACACCCTTTGGGGTATCCTGTTTATAGCAATCGGCATCGGGTTTGCCGGCAACGTGTTCCACTGGTGGGATTTTTCCCTCTTTTTTGACGGATGGTGGACGCTGTTTATCATCATCCCCTGCCTGATCAGCATGGTGCAGAGCGGCGTCAGCACAGGCAATGCGGTCGGTCTGCTGATCGGAGTGTTGTTTTTGCTCTCTGCTCAGAACCTGCTTGGCGGTGTGCACGTGGGGCAGTTGATCCTGCCGTTGGTACTGGTGATATTGGGGGTCGCTATCCTGTTCCACAACGTTTTTCAAAAACCGCCGGCACACATCCCGGAACAGGTATCACAGGCCAGGCGGAATTATTCTTCGGTTTTCAGCGGCCAGGAAATCAAATACCCGGCGGAGGATTTTGCGGGCTGCAACATCTCGGCGGTGTTCGGCGGTGTGGAGCTTGACCTGCGAAACGCCTTTTTCAGGGAGGATTCGGTCATTACGGTGTCCGCAGTGTTCGGCGGCGTAACATTGTTTCTGCCACCGGATGTCAAGATAGAGGTCAACAACCTGCCTATTTTCGGTGGGGTGTCCAACCACACTCCCACGGCGGAAGGGATGGACTGTCCCACCCTCTACATTAAAAGCACCTGCATTTTCGGCGGGATCGATATTAAGTAAAGGATAGTCAAGACCACCAGTAAACTGGTGGCTTGCACAGCCCCTATAAGGGGCTATTACA
>CABSMD010000110.1 GCA_902478725.1 uncultured Clostridia bacterium | reverse complement strand
TCCCAACGCCTGTCCGGAAATGCTTGTTTTGTGGGGTTACTTGCGCGTGATTTCGTTATTTATAATATACATAAGACTATCAATATCACTTTTTCCAATATTTTGAAAGGTGAAATTATTACAAAGAAAATGGCATTTAATATATTCACACTCTTGATAAGTAAAAATGTATTTCTTATCCCCACATTTGGAAGAACAATAACTGCAATTAGCGGAATTCAATATTTGATTTCTAATGTTTTCGCTAAAATCGTCCAATTTATTTAAGGTAGTTCTGTCCTCGATTCGCACCTGAATGCTCACACCCTCGCGTCCCATACCTTTGTTGTTGATTATAACGGCTTCAGAGCTTTTTTTAATAAAGCACAATATACGAAAAGTGCCTTCCATACATGGTTGGGTATATTGTTTGACCTTAACAGGAAGTCCACGTCCAATAAAACAGTTGACAATCTGACGCGCTGTTTCTCTTTCGTCCTCTGTTTTGAACGTCGCTAAAACTGTTTCAAATAGCTCAGGTGAAAAATCAAGGGCTTTCTTTGTTCCCGACATAATATACCTCCACCAATATAAATACATTAACTAGCCTAGATACATTATATCATAAACCATTTACATCGCAATACTTTACCGGATTATTTTTTCAGTATCCAAACGCGCATATCGCTTTCCCCACGGTTGGCAAAGCCAAAATAAGGGATAAATTTAAGATTGGTTTTTTGCAGATTGGTTCCACAGGTTTGATACAGCTGTTCGGCAAAGTCGGATGGATCGCGCCGGTATCCCTCAGCATGGATCACGTTTGCGTGGAAAAATGGATCGTATTTGAGGCTATAGTCCTCATCCGGGCTGATTCGAATATCGCCGAGTGGTCCCTCGTTATCCACGCCCTCCAGACAGTAAACCAACGGCCCGCAGGTAAGCGCCACTCTTCCGGCATCCTCTTCTAGGTAGGGAGAAGCTTCTACCAGTTTTGCCTCCATTACAAAATCCAATAGGATGGTGTTTTCACCATCGGCCAGGCTGAGGTAGGCGTACCCCTTCTCAATCGGGGGCGAAATGGTTTCTCCGTTATGCACAATGGTATATGTTTCACACCAGCCGGGAATCCGCAGCGCGATCTTTTTCGCGCCGTGCGCCTTGAGTACGATACGGCCGTTGTTGGGATAATCGGTCTCCTGTGAGACGCCGATCCCTGCAAAGGAAGCGGTGCTCGCCATATATTGATGGACATAGACCGTATCCTTGTCATAGGTGTAGAGGTAACTGCCGAGAGACGCGACGAACCGTGTGATATTCGGCGGACAGCAGGAACAGCTAAATACCTTGACGCGCTGGGTAATCGGATGGCGTTCTTTCTCCACTGTCGCAACATTGCGTTCATTCTTTTTTAAATCCACCGTTAGCGGATTTTCATAAAAGAAGGATACACCGTCTAAGGAGGTACTTGACAAAAATCCGTTGTACAGCGCGCGCTCGAAGGTGTCGGCATAGATAGCGTCCGGTTCGGCACACAGCATCCGGTGGGCGAAAAAACAAAGGGCGATCGCCGCGCAGGTCTCATTATAGGCCAGGCGGTTGGGTAGGTCATAATCGACTGTGAACGCTTCGCCGACCGGGGTGGATCCGGTGCTTCCGGTGACATACATCCGTTTGGTTACGATGTTTTCAAAGACGGCTTTGCAGGCGGAAAGTAGCTTTTGATCTCCGGTTTCACAGGCTAGGTCTGCCATTGCGGTATACAGGTAGCCGGCGCGCACCGCGTGTCCCTCCGCCGTGGTCTGTTCCCGCACGGGGAGATGATCCTGCGCATACCTCGAATTTTTATATCCGTGGGTCGGCACCTGCTCTTTTGCGTGCGTTTCTTCTTGATAGTCAATCTCTCTCGCAACACCGCCGCCACGGGAATCAATGAAGAATTGGGCTAGCTTGAGATACTTTTCTTTCCCAGTGCAACGGTACAGCCGCACCAGCGCCAGTTCGATTTCCTCATGGCCCGGCGTGGTAAAGCTGGCGGAATGCTCCTCCGCAAAAACCCGATAGATGTAATCCGCATACTCCTCCATCAGGGACAGGAATTTGTGCTTGCCGGTCGCCTCGTAGTAGGCGACCGCCGCTTCGATCAGGTGTCCGGCACAATAGAGCTCGTGCGCATCGCGGTTCTGCCAGCGTCCTTGCGGGTCCACTGTTAGAAAATAGCTGTTGTAATAGCCGCATTCATCGCGGTTTTCCGCAATCCTGTCGATGACCCAGTCAGAGAGCTCTTCCAGCTTCTGGTCGGGTTCCTTTTCAATGATATAGGCGACCGACTCGATCCATTTTGCAATGTCGGAATCCCAGAAGATATGGGGAGCCGGTTCATCCCCCTCCTTCCAGTCGCAACGAAACGCATCGAAGCGGCCGGTGTTTTGAAACTGCTCCATTACGCTATATGTCGTTTTTTCATGGTTCAATTGTTGCCGCATGTACCAAAACCCGCCATTGACAGTAACATCTCCATTTTTGACCATATTCATTTTACATGACCTCCGTATTGACAAGTTTGTTATTATCTAATACAATTATACTGTGAAGCACTAAAAAAGCAACACCGAAAAGGATGAGAAAAGGGGAGAAAATCCGACATGTTGACCTATGTTTCTGCCGGCAGGTTCACCTCGCGGGGCGAGTGGATTCATCCATCGCGCTGTATCGACAGTAATGAGATCATCGTTATGGTTGAGGGGGAAGCGGCGATAGAAGAGGAGGATGTCCGCTACATACTCCGGCCGGGGGACGTGCTGCTGCTGGAGCATGGAAAGCAACATGGCGGCTTTGCCGTTTCAAAGGAGCGGGTGTCGTTTTATTGGATTCATTTTCACGGGGAAACACCCAATTGGAAGTTCCTTCGTTTGGAAGATGGGTATCAAGTCAATCTGCTGTGCAAACAGCTTTTGCATTATACGAACACCCTGACTTATCCGGCAGAGGCTGCCCACTGTCTGGTGCAGCTCCTGCTGATCGAGCTTGCGGCGCGGGAGGGGATATCCTCTAACAGCCGCCTGCTGGTACAGGTACACGAGTGGGTTCGGGTCAATGCAGACCAAAGAATCACAGTGGGGTCGGTGGCGCGCCAGTTTGGCTACCACGAGGATTACCTGACACGGATTTTTGGGGAACAATTTGGAATTGGCCTCAAGCGGTATATTAATATGGAAAGGATGAAACGAATTAAAAATCTTCTGCTCACTACGGAATATCCTCTCAAGGAGGTTGCTTTGCTCACTGGATTTACGGATTATAAAGAGTTTCTGAAATACTTTTGCTATCATGAGGAGATGTCTCCCTCCGCGTTTCGGCGGCTGTACTTCAACACACATATAAACAACCACTAAATTGCCTATTGTGTTGGTGAAAAACTGGGTGTATAATAGAAAAAAGTGTAAATCGGAGGTGCTTGAAATGATTTATAAGGAGTACGGAAAAACGGGTAAAAAGGTCTCAGCCATCGGTTGCGGCGGGATGCGTTTTTTGAAGCAGGATTATGAAAAGGATATCGATACATGCGCCGAAATCGTCCTGCGGGCGCAGGAGCTGGGAATCAACTATTTTGATACCGCGCCGGGCTATTGTGATGACAAAAGTGAGTTGATCTTTGGCCGGGCGTTTGCGCAGATGAAGGGGGAGTATTATGTCTCTACCAAATGCGCACTGTGGGACGCCACCAACGCCGACGAGGCGCGGCGGATGCTGGAACAGTCGCTCACCCGTCTGCATCGGGATAAAATTACCTTTTATAACCTTTGGTGCATCAAGCGGATGGAGGAGTACGAGAGGTTTATGCAAAAGGGCGGTGTTTATGAAGGGATTGTAAAGGCGCAGGAGGAGGGGCTGGTCGAGCATATCTGTTTTACCACCCATCTGGCAGGGGAGGACAATGCCAAGATCGCCCAAACCGGCTTGTTCGCGGGGGTAACGCTAGGCTACAACGCGGTCAATTTTGCCTATCGCCAGGCCGGTGTGGACGCCTGTGCAAAAGAGAGGATGGGGATCGTGACGATGAACCCCTTAGGCGGCGGGATCATTCCACAGAATCCGGAGTATTTTTCATTTATCCGCGGCAATTCCTCTGATTCGATCACGGTCGCCGCGCTGAAATTCATCGTATCCCAGCCGTCCATCACGGTTGCCCTGCCGGGAGTCTCTTCCATAGAGGAATTGGAGGAGGACGTTTTGGCGGCGGAAAATCTGGAACCCATGAGAGAAGGGTATTTGGAAGAGATGGCAAAAAACCTCGGCAGCGAATTAAACAGCCTTTGTACGGGATGCAGCTACTGCAACGAATGTCCCTCGGAGGTGCCGATTCCGAAACTGCTGGAATCGTATAATATGTATATCCTCTCCGGCGGAAAGGACAAGGCAATTACCGCGCGGTTGGGGGATCATTGGGGGATCAGCGCGGAGCAGGCGCAAAAGTGTATTCAGTGCGGCAAGTGTGAGAAGCTTTGTACCCAAAAGCTCCCGATCATGGAACGGCTGGCGCACATTGCGCGTATCTCATAAAGATTGAAAAGCAGGCCCGAAAAATCGGGCCTGCTTTTTTTAGCATGAAAGATAACGCCGGAATGCTTCGGTAAAGCACCTGCCAAGCGCAACAGCCTTTTGCTGTGAGAAACGGTCGTGGGAGCTGCCGAAATAGGGGGTTTCCAGAGAAAAGGCGACGCAGCTTTCATTGCCCTCGAGCAGATACGTGGAGGAGGTCGGTGTACCCACCGTATTCCAGCCGACATCAGGTTTCAGATCATGTGCCGGATCATACTGCAGCGAATCGTTTGTAATGCTGTCTTTTAGTAAGTCTCCAAAATGCTGCAGGCGGTCGAGTCTGTCCCATGTTTTTTGTACCTGAAATACAAATTCGTCTACAGCGTGATAGGGAGAATGAAAGTCAAAGCCGAACAAAACTTTGTGGGTGTCTATGTATTCACGAATTTTAGCAACCGAAGGGTAATGGGCCGCCTGCGCGCGTGTGTAATCGCGGTTATGGTCGTGAGGGAAGCGGTTTTTTCCCTGGTCGCCCCGCAGGACGCCGTCGTAATCCACAAACGGGACACAAAAAAGCGATACGTCCGGAATAGGATTTTTTATAAACGCCTCCAAAACACCTTCGAGCACGTAGCTTCCGGTGGATTCACAGCAATGGTGCCGCGCGGTCAGGACCGTTTTGATCTTTCCTTCTCCCACCATGAGGCAGGGTATCCTGCTGCCCTGTTCTGAGACGCAAAGCGCTTGCACCTGTAACCTGTGCAACCTGGCAAAAGCGAAGAAACGGTCGGGCAGATAGAGCATATTGTGGGCAAAATAGACCCGTTCCTCCTGCGGGGAAAAGGAATAGGTGAAGCGCGAGCCGCTGCTGTTGCCGTTCAGCCAATGCCAGTTTTGCAGATCATGGCTGACCGCAGGACCAAATGGTCCAATCCATTCTTTATCCCCAAAATCGAACACAAGGCTCCTCCCTTGTGCGCCTTCGACACAAAACGCCCAGTAAAACCAGTCCGTCTGTGTGTCCCGCAGGTCAGGCTCCAGACGTACGAAATCTTTACGCAACTCCAGTACCTTACCGTTGCCGCCGGTAAAATCGGTGGTTACTATGAAATTTTCCATTTTGCCACTCCATTCCTTATATATTATAGATACAAGATTAACTCCTCATTTTTTCAGCTTCCCTGTATTTGCTGGGGGTCGTTCTGGTCATCTGCCGAAAAACCTTGTTAAATGTCCTGCTGCATACAAACCCTGATTGCTCCATTACCTCCTGGACAGGAAGCGCGGTTTCAGCCAATTGCTGCTTGGCACAGGAGACCCGGCAGTTGTTTAAATACTGCATAAAGGTCATTCCCAGGTTGTCTCGCAGGTAATGAGAGATATAGTTATAGTCATACCCCAGGTGACGTGCCAGGTCGGACAGGGTAAGCTGTTCCTTAAAATGGTTTTGAATATATTCCACGGCCTTGCTGAACAACGGTTTCTCAGCACCGAACGACGGTTCGTGCGCGACCTGCGCCCAAAAGCTGTTGCATACCAGATACAAAAGCCCCTTACGCAGCATCAATTCGGAGGAATTGTGTGTCTCATCTATTCCAATTTTTGGGAAGATAGAGGTGGAAAGAAGCTCCAGCACGGACGGTTCCAAGCAAAATCTGGGATCGGGCACCCGAAACCCTGCGGTCATCCGCAAAAACGCCGGAACAAACTCGGGTGCGAAGTCGATTACGTGCATCACCGAATGCCCCTCCGTTTCAAATCCATGTACCTGGTTGGAGAGAAACAGGATGGCCTTGCCTGCTGGAAGTGGCATCCGGCGGTTATCCACAATCGCATTCAAACGGCCTTCTACCACATAAATCAGCTCATAGCATCGATGCAGGTGCGGTGGGAATTGCAGATCGAAATTACGGGACACCTCGAAATAGTCCTGTGCGCCAAAACGGCTCGATTCATAAATAGGCAGTTCCATAAGTCCCTCCAAATCACAAAATTGTTCTATAATTATACTACAGTGTTCCTTTACTTTCAACCCCCTGACTTCTATAATAAAAGCGAAAGATAGTTTGATAGCGCTTGTACCGGGAGAGAATACGGGCAGATTGTAGCATTTACCTTGTGAAACGTAACGGTTTTCGATGGGCCGGATTAAAAAATTCGGTTTGTTGCAAATATATACCAAATAAACAAAAAGGGGCTGATGGTTTGAAAAAGTTGATTGCGATTCTATTGACCATTGTTTTGGCAACCTCTGGCATGACAGTAATGGCACAAACGGTAACCTCTGAGGCGGGAGACCCTATTGTGGATTTTTTGGATTATGAACCGGCGCCGGACGGCACCACGAACCTGGGTATACTGCAATCCGGATTACCTGTGACGGCTGCGCAGGAGATTAAGGCGAAATATGACCGGAGTAATTTTGTCTCGCTGGCGAATACCGGTACATCCACGTCTCCCTCCTATTATCCGTTTAACATTACCGGAAACGGTAGCGGGCTGAATGGCGATGAAAACGGGATCATCACATGGGACTGGGATTTCAGGGTTCAGTCAAAAATGTCCACATGGAGAATTCGGGTGCATCTGGACGGCGCGGAGTCGGCCGATCTTTTCCTTTTCGAGCCGGGCAAGGTAAAGGGTATTGCTGTCAGCAACAATAGCTGGTACCGGCTTCGTATGAAGATTAACCTGAAAACAAGAACATTTGATAGCTGGGTTTATAGCCTTAATAACGCAACCGGCGCATTAAAAGAATTGGTTGGGGAGCCGTCTTTGGGCAATGGGTTTGAAGGCGGCATCGCCAGTGCTGACCCCGGTTATACCTTTTCCCAGCTGGCGCGTGTCAAAGTCAGGCCAACCACGGTGGGGACAGGTAAGCCTATTGCATTTGACAACTTTATCACCTATGGCGGGGACATTAACACGGCTGTTATGAATGTGAGTGAAGGCGGCAAAGCTGTGGTGGAAGGCGTAGATATTACATCGTCCTCACTTGGGATCAAACGCGAAGTGGCGGTTGCCACGGCTGAGGAACTGAAATTTTCCGTGCAGCCTGAGACGGGTTATATCCTTGATTCCGTTACGGTAGGCGGTGTGGATAAGACTTCGGATTTTGTGAACGGCAATACAGTGTCTGCCGGACTGCTGACGGATAACACGGCGGTTGCGGTAAATTTTAAGAAGGAACCTCACACGGTGACGGTAAATGTCGGGGCTAACGGTGCGGTCAAACAGGGGGAGAATGTAATCGCAAACGGCGGCACAGTAAGGGTTGACGATGGAGCCGACCTGATCCTGAGCCTTGTTCCGGAAAACGGCTATGAGGTCGCGCAGGTACTCGCGGATGAAGTGGATATTACACCAGCTACCCCAAACAGCAACACGGTTAAAATAGGAAATATTACAAAGGATATGATTGTCGATGTAAGCTTTCGTGAGAGAACCGAAGAGGAACCGACGGTGAGCTCCGGCGGGACTATCATTTCCGACAATACATATGTTCCCAGTGGACAGGCCTATCCTGTTTTCTCAGCGCTAATATATTCTACTCTTGATATTGGTTACGGCTGGGATGTGCAGTCGGTGGG
>CABSMD010000109.1 GCA_902478725.1 uncultured Clostridia bacterium | reverse complement strand
ATTCCATATTAATTGATTTGTAAAGTCATATTTTGACTTTTAAAACTATTAATATTATTTTTTAAATATCATAGAATAAATTACGAGGTGGAGGTATGAATAATAAGTATACTGATGAATATGTAAGATTAGGGATAAACATAACATTATATCGTAAACTGGCAGGCTTTAATCAAGAAAAATTAGCGGAAAAGCTAAACATTGAACCAGCTCATCTTAGCAGGATAGAGAATGCGAGAGTTGGCGTTTCACTTGATGTACTTTTCGCAATGGCTGAAATTTTAGAAATACCTATATATAAATTGTTTGAGTTTCGAGATTGACTATACGGAAGGGTGATTTCTACCCTTTTAATAGCAGGTCTGTTTATTCGGGAGGTATGGTTTTTTATGAAGAAAGCATCCTATACTCCATTAATCATAGTGACTGCTGTCACAATCTTTTTGGTTCTTATTTTTTTCTTCACGCTTCCACTCCCAGCTTTACCTGTAAAAAAATATAATGAACATACATTTTTGCTTCGATATAAAATTGTGGGCTGCGGCAGTCTTGTGCGGACAGTAGAACGGGGCGGAGAGGAGCTTTATAAAGACGCGGAGCTGGATTCCGAACCGGAAATCTATGAGGTAAAATTTACGGATGATTCCTATGAACCGGCAGACCGCATTGGCAGAGCTGCACTTTGCACAGGAGGAATTGCAGAAAAATATACTTATGTCGTATATGGAGAGGTGGTTGGGACTGCCAGAGGCGCTCCGGACTGCTGCGACCCCAACCCTGTTTACAATGAAACGGTGCCGTTATTCAAAATAACTAGATGGGCTCCAAGCACCTTCATTTTTGCTGATCTGTTAGGAATCCACCACTTTTTAATTATCTTAGTATTGGTTTTTCTAATACCAATCAATTGTATTGTTTGGATTACATATGTAAAAAGACGAATCAAAAGAAATATTTAAAACCCGGCGCCGAAATCATCAGCGCCGGGTTTGTTTATTCTATTCTTTTTTCTATTCAGAAAGCTTGAGCAACGCTTCCCATCTTTCGTCCACTTCCTGCTGAATCTGCTCGATCATATACTCATTGCCCTTCTTAAACAGATGACGGAACCGTCCCTGCGGCTTTAAGAAGTCCTCAACCGGCAGCTTTTGCTTCGGCACATAGGTGATGCGGTATTTACCGTCAACCACTTCATACAACGGCCAGAAGCAGGTATCAACCGCCAGGTCGCACATCTCAATCAGGTTGGGTGTATCATACCGCCAGCCACGCGGACAGGGAGCCAGGATATTCAAAAAGCACGCGCCCTTTGTATACAAGGCTTTTTCCGCCTTCTCGTGCAAGTCCTTCATGCCCGCCTTTTTCGAGCCGAGAGGCGCGGTCTGCGCCACATACGGCAGGTGATGGTTCGCCATAATCATGGTCAGATCTTTGCGCGGCTGCATCTTGCCGGGCACTACCTTACCAGCCGGCGAGGTTGTCGTATCCGCAAAACGGGGCGTCGCAGAAGAACGCTGGATACCCGTATTCATGTACGCGCCGTTATCATAGCAGACATATACCATGTCATGCCCGCGCTCCATCGCACCAGACAAGGACTGGATACCAATGTCATAGGTACCGCCGTCGCCGCCAAAGGCGATATATTTGATTTCTTTATCCGCAGGCAATTTACCCTTTTTCTTCATGGCTATGCCTGCCGCCTCCGCGCCCGCTATGGTCGCGCCGGCATTTTCAAACGCACTGTGGATAAAGGAATCGTTCCACGCCGTGTACGGATACAGGCAGGTCGATACCTCCAAGCATCCGGTCGCGGAACCAATGACCGCATGGTCTTCCTCTTTTAAGGCGCGCAATACGCCCCTCACTACAACAGGTGCACCACAACCTGCACACATTCTGTGACCGCCTGTCAGCCGTTCCGGTTTTTTCGCTTCTTGCTTTAAATTATATGCCATTTTGTATGCACCCCCTATTCTCTTACACCAAGATAGTTATACACCGATTCTACCTTGCCGGATTTCACAATCTCAGCCAGGTCGGCATATACCTTCTCGATATCGTTGGTTTTTACGTCTCTTCCGCCCAGACCATAGATGTAGTTGATGACCTTGATGCCTTCCGCCCTGCCGTACATCGCAGAGGTAACATCCGTAAACAACGGGCCGCCTGCCGCGTTGAAGCTGTCGGCCTTATCCAGCACCGCAATTGCCTTGCAGCCTTTTAACGCCTCTGCCAGCTCTTCCGCCGGGAACGGACGGTACACACGAATCTTGATAAGACCCGCTTTCACGCCCTGCTCACGCAGCTGGTCGACAACAAACTTCGCTGTTCCGGCTGTGGAGTTGATGACCACAACCGCCATCTCAGCGTCGTCCATCTTATATTCTTCAAACAGGCCATATTTTCTACCCGTCATCTTCTCAAACTCGTCGGCCACCTCTAAGATAACCTTCTTTGCCGCGCGCATCGCGTCCGCCTGTTGTTTCTTATGCTCGAAATAATGCAGCGGCAGATCCAGCGGACCCATCGCAACCGGGTTCTTCGCATCATTCAAATAATAATCAGGGGTATAGTCACCCACAAACGCCTTGACCTTTTCATCCTCGATCAGTTCGATCGTCTCCACCGCGTGGCTGGTGATGAAACCGTCAAAGCAGTCCATCACCGGCAGCATCACGTCGGGATGTTCCCCGATTTTAACCGCCTGAATGAAGTTGTCATACGCTTCCTGGTTGGTCTCACCGTAAAGCTGAATCCAACCAGAATCACGCGCGCCCATGGTATCGCTGTGGTCGTTATTGATATTGATCGGGCCGGACAGCGCACGGTTGACCGCCGCCAGGGTGATCGGCAGACGGGACGACGCCGCTATGTAAAGCATTTCCCACATTAATGCAAGACCGTTTGCTGAGGTTGCGGTCATGGTTCTTGCACCCGCCGCCTCTGCTCCGATACAGGCGCTCATTGCGCTGTGTTCCGATTCCACCGGAACGAACTCGGTATCCACCGCACCGTCAGACACGAAGGACGCAAAATACTGAGGCACCTCGGTAGACGGCGTGATCGGGAAAGCGGCTACCACATCGGGATTGATCTGCTTCATCGCGACCGCAACCGCCTCGTTGCCGCTTAATCTATCTCTGATTGCCATGATTATTTACCTCCTTCTTCTTTCATTTCTATCGCGCCAAAAGGACAAACCTTTGCACAGATGCCGCAGCCCTTGCAATGGTCATAATCAAAATCCTTGCGCTTACCGTCGGCATCGATCAAAATAGACGTATCCGGGCAGACCGGGTAGCACAGCAGGCACTGCTTACATTTCTCCTGCAGCCATACGGGACGGTCGCTTCTCCAGTCGCCTGTGATGAAATCCTCGGCGTTGCCGGCGTCATAGATGATACCGCCCGGCGTAATATCTTTCGCCTTTGTGTCGGCAGTAACATTCGTTATCCTCTTTTTGCTCATAGTCCTTTCACCTCCGTGACAGCTCTCTTGAGCGCGTTCATGTTGCCCTCGATTACCTGGGGCTTCGACGCAAATTTATGCTTGAACGAACCCTCCATATCCTGGATGAACTCGTCCACGTCCATGATGCCGCTGACCTTGATGATGGCCGCCAGCATCGGCGTGTTCGGGAAATAACGGCCCAGGCAGTCCACCGAAATGGTACGCGCGTCGATGGTGCAGACCTTGCCCTCGTATCCTTTGAGTTTCGGACGGATTTCATCCGGGGATTTTTGGGTATTGATGACGATGCCGCCCTCTTTCTTCAAGCCCGCCGTTACATCCACCGAGTCGAGCAGGGTCTCATCCACGACCACCACGTAGTCGGGTTCATAGATATTGCTGTGGACGGTGATCGGTTCATCGGAAATTCGGTTGTAGGCGGTAATCGGCGCGCCCATTCTCTCAGGACCGTATTCAGGAAAACCCTGTATGTACTTCCCTGTGTTAAACGCGGCGTCGGCCAGCAGAAGCGAAGCCGTTTTGGCACCCTGGCCGCCACGGCCATGCCATCTTATTTCAACAATTTTCGCCATAGGTTCTTCCTCCTTAAAAAATTTTTCTATATTAAATAATTAGAAACAATATTGTATTCCCTTCACAAAAGTATATCAATCTGTCAAAAAAATGTCAAGGTAGAAATTGCACCAATATCCCCGCGCAAGCTACTTTTTTTTCGACAATATTACGTTTTGGTTACAGCCGCCCGGCCGGGCGGCTGAATTCTGCCTGAAAACAGGCTTAAAACAGCTCGTCAAGCAGGACAAAATAACGCACACGTTCCGCATCGTACGGCAGCCCCAAGGTTTCAAAAAACAAGCCGGTATAGGCGTCGCTTTGCAGGTTATAGCGCAAAGACCGCACACACAGGGCGATATCCTGCCACCGGTCGGCAAGCCCGCTGCGCCCCAAATCGATAAAACCCGACACCCTGCCGCCCCGGAAAAAGAGATTGGGCAGGCAGAAGTCCCCATGCGTTAGGCATAGCTCCTGCGGCGGACGGTTCTCCTTTAGATAATCCAGCAGCGCCTGCGGGCCGAAAAATCCGCCTCTCCCAAAGGTTTGCGGCTCGGCTGAGGCTGTGTCGACCAAACCGTTATCGATCAAATGCTGCGCCCGGCGGAGCTTATGATCCAGGTCATTGCACCGGGGACAGCCCGCCGGATCAACCGACCAAAACAGACGGAGCGCGTCCGCCAGCAAAGAAACCAGCGCTTCGGGACGGGAAAGGCAGGGATCGGAACAGGCCATCTCCCCCTCCACCCGACTCATAAGCAGATAGCGGCGGCCATCCTCCAAATGGGATACCACCAGCTCGGGCACCGGCAGCTTCCCTTGCAGCCAGGCAAGCATAGTATGCTCGGCGGCGGATTCCTCGTTATCCTCTTCGATTTTTAACACAAGATTGTCAAAAAACAAAATCGCCGCGCTGGACCGGCCGATGGTATCGGTCTGGTAGCCCTTTGTACCGATTTTTTGGCGGATACAGTCCGGGATATACAGTTGATCGGACATGCTTCATCCCCTCCTTTCGACTATTTTACACGATTTTTTGGCATTTGGCAATGGCGCGTTTGGGTATGCGCCGCGCGGCAAGTGTGCATACTAATAGAAAATGCGAAACTGGGGTGTTTTTATGAAATCGATTTGGGAACAGGAAACCACCATACCGAAGCGAAGGCCGCTGGAGCAGGATATTTCGGTGGATGCGGCGGTAATCGGCGCGGGAATGGCGGGAATACTCACCGCCTATTTTTTGCAGGAGGCAGGTTTGTCGGTGGCGGTGCTGGAGGCGAAGCGGGTTGGAAGCGGGCAGACCAAGCACACCACCGCCAAGATCACCGCCCAGCATGGCCTGATTTATGGAAAATTATTGAAAAAATTTGGCGAAGAAAGGGCGCGGCAATATGCCCTGGCAAACACGTGCGCAATTGAGGAGTTTTGGCGGATCACAAAAGAGTACGGTATCGACTGCCGGTTGGAGGAAACGGATGCATTTTTATACTCCACCATGGACGAGGAGCCTCTGAAGCAGGAGATGGAAGCCGCGCGAATGGCCGGTATCGAGGCGGAGATGGCGGATGGGACAGGGCTGCCGTTTCCAATCAAGGGCTCGCTGCGGTTCCCGCGCCAGGCACAATTTCAGCCGCTTGACTTTCTATCGGCGGTGTCTTCTAAGCTCACGGTCTATGAGCAGACGATGGCAAACGAAATCGAGGACAACCGGATTCTCACCGACGGTGGGACTGTTACCGCGAAGGATATTGTTGTAGCGACGCACTATCCGTTCCTCAACACACCGGGGTACTATTTCATGCGGATGCACCAGGAACGCTCCTACGTCTTGGCGCTGGAGAACGCGCCGGAGTTGGGCGGGATGTATTACAGCATCGACCCGGGCGGCTATTCGCTGCGCAACGCGCAAAACCTCCTGCTGCTCGGCGGCAGCAACCACCGCACGGGAGAGAACCCAGAAGGCGGCCGGTATGACACGCTCCGCGAAGCGGCTGAAACGCTCTTTCCCGGCAGCCGCGAGGTCGCGGCGTGGTCGGCACAGGATTGCGTTACGCTGGACGCCATTCCTTATATCGGGCAGTATTCCGACGCCACGCCGCACCTTTACGTGGCAACAGGATTCCACAAATGGGGAATGACCAGCTCGATGGTATCCGCGATGGTTTTAGCAGGAATGATTACAAAACGGGAGACCGAATTTGCACCGGTATTCGACCCGCACCGCTTTGTATTCTCCGCCTCGGCTAAGACGCTGATGGAGGAGGGCGCGCACGCGGTGAAAGGATTGTCAAAGCAGGTATTCTCCATACCGGACGGGGAGATAAAATCCCTTCCCATTGGGCATGGCGGAATTGTAGAGACCGACGGCGGCAAGGCGGGCGTTTACAAGGACGAGGATGGGGAGGTACACATCGTATCCGCCAAATGCCCGCATTTGGGATGCGAGCTTTCGTGGAATCCGGACGAGAAAAGCTGGGACTGCCCCTGTCACGGTTCCCGCTTCGACTACCACGGCAGGCTGATCGACAATCCGGCCATGGATGGGATCGGGAATGCGTAAAAGGACTAAGGCAGCTAAAAGGCGGACGTTCAGACCCCGACCAGCGAAGAGAGCCGCCGAGGGTTAGGCATAAGAGAGTCGCACACTTGGAGGGAAGAATATGCGTAATTTTCATGGGGAACACAAAAAGAAGTCCTATTTTGAGGGCTGGTATTTCAAGCACCAGGGAAGCGGGCGGACGGTTGCGTTTATCCCCGCCTTTCACATCGATGAGAAAGGCGAACGGAGCGCATCGCTGCAGGTGATCACCGACGACAGCGCACACAATCTCCCCTTCCCCGCCGGGGCGTTCTCGGCGGACAGGGACACTCTCGCGGTCAAGCTGGGGAACAACCTGTTTTCTGAAAACGGCGTGCGCCTCTCGGTCGACACAGAAGAGCTTAGCGTTGAGGGGATGATTTCGTACGGCCCGCTTACCCCCGCGCGGCCGGACATCATGGGGCCGTTCCGGTTCGTCCCGGCAATGCAATGCGTGCACGGCGTAATCAGTATGCGGCATGATTTACGCGGCTCGCTCACGATAAACGGCAAAAGAATCTGCTTTGACGGCGGCACAGGCTACATCGAAAGCGACCGGGGCAGCTCGTTTCCCCAAACCTATCTCTGGACGCAATGCAACCGTTTTGACAAAGCAGACTGCGCGGTTTTTGCCTCCTGCGCCGACATCCCGCCGCTTCATTTTGACGGATGTATCTGCGAGGTACTATACGGCGGACGGGAATACCGGCTGGCGACCTACCGGGGAGCGCGTGTAGAAGAGTATTCGGAAAAAAGGCTCGCCCTGCGGCAGGGAGAGTATCATTTAGAGGCGAAATTATTACAGGACAACCCCCATTCCCTGCGCGCCCCGCAACACGGCGGCATGACCGGCACGATTCACGAAAGCGCGGCCTGCACGGCACGTTACACATTCCGCCATGGGCAGGAAACGCTGTTTGATCTCACAAGTGAACAGGCCAGTTTTGAGTTTGTAAGATAATTTTTTTATTCTTAGACTATCCGGTCACACGATTTGCTAAATTTTCTGTTATTATAAAAGAAAAAACGGCAAGAAGGTGACGGTATGGATCATAAATATATGGATCAATACATCAGATTGGGACAGAATATCACTTATTACAGAGAACAAAGGGGCTATACAAGAGCAGAATTCGCCAGACGTGTGGGAGTCAGCTACGGACATTTGGGGAATGTCGAGAAGGCGCGGTCAGGCTCTTCCTTCTATCTGCTCTTCCTGATTGCAAGGGAACTCGGCATACCGGTGCGCAAGCTGGTTGAACCACGGGATTAAGCAAAAAACGGCGGAACCAAATTGGTTCCGCCGCGTTTTTTTATGATCTTTCTTATTTATCCAGCTGCGCGTAAAGCGGCAGGCCGTCCTTATAATGCAGCTTCGGCTCGCCTACAACCAGCGGGCGCATATAGTCAAGCAATTCCTGTGACACATCGGTGCCGTTGTTGGTGATCCACTCATCGGGAATCTTCTTCTCGCCGTTGGCTATCTTATTGATGTCATAGCTGCTGATGCTCACCTTATACTCCTTGCCCGGCTCGCGGACATAGATCATCATC
>CABSMD010000108.1 GCA_902478725.1 uncultured Clostridia bacterium | reverse complement strand
TATTAAAAGGAGAAGCATATGAAATATTGTTCCAGATGTGGAAAACCGCAGCCGGATAACGCTGTCTTTTGCGACGAATGCGGCATGAAACTGGCCTCTTATGAACAGCAGAACACGAAAATGGTTCATCCGATGGCACAGACGGATGATTACGATACCGCGCCGATGGTGCTTGGAGTGGTTGGGATCGTGTTTGCACTCTGCCTGCCGCTTGTTACCTATGCGTGCTCGATCGTGGGGTTGGTTCTGGCCAATAAGGGGATAAACGAAGGACGGACAACCAAAACGACTGCCAGGACATTAAATATCATAGCCCTTGTCATAGCGGGCATCAACTCTCTGTTTGGCGCGATCATGGGCGCATCCGGTATGCTATAAAAAACCCCCGCCCAGGCTATCGAGTAGCCTGGGCGGGGGTTTCCTTATATAATGAAGTCCCCCAGTTATGTGGGGGGATATTTATTTATAGTGTACAGTCAAGTGGGTTCCTCCACAAAGTGGTCGGGATATCTATCCCAATATCCACGGTAAACCCGATTTTCCTGTCCGTCGAGGTTCAACTGGTACATCCGAAAGGTCACCCAAAAGCCCTTTGGCTGCCAAAACTCCCGGTAGGAATATTGGTAAGACATCCCAATCCGTTTCATGACCGCCCCGCTCCTGGGATTCTTTATATCGTGCGTGGCGGTGATAAATGGTATTCCGTCAAGTTTCAGCCTATTTACGACTGCCCGGCAGGCTTCGGTCATAATTCCCCTGTGCCAATACTCTTTTCGCAGCGCATATCCAAAATCGTGGCTGGCGCCGTCTCCTACATTGACATATCCAACCGGCATGACACCGGGTTTCAAACAGATGGCAAAATGGCAACCATCCGTGTCTTCCAGATACCTCTCCCGCAGATAGCTTTCCGTCTCCTCCATCGTTTTTGGGGGAAACATCGGCAGAAACGTGTTGACCTCCTTTTCCCGCAAAAGAAGAAACAAGGCCTCTGTATCCTCTTTGTTAAACGGCCGCAGGATCAAGCGGCCGGTTTCAATGCTATTCATGAGCGTTCATCCTTTTCAATGTTGTTCGGGGGCAGGCAGCCTTTGTGTGCGGGAATCATTTCTGTCCCGCACTTCCGAGGGGAGATATCCCCACTCCTCCTTAAACACCTTATCAAAATAGGAAACACTCCCAAAACCGCACATGGTGCATACCTCCGAAATCGAATGCTGCCCCAGCACCATTAGTTTATAGGCATAATTGCACCTGAGGTAATTGATATAAGCGACAATCGAACGGCTGGTATGTTCTTTGAAGATACGCGACAGGTGGTACTTACTGACGCACGCCTCCCGCGCGATGTCATCAATGGTGATTTTTTCGGTAAAATGGTTCCGGATATACGCAAGCGCGGTCATAACCGTTTTAACCGCTTTGTCCGAGCCGTCGCTGTAAAATGGCAACCCATTGACCAGCCGGTTTTTTACCAGATAAACCAAAAACGAGAGCAGGGAAAGCCGCAGAGACGCCCCACAAAACGCCTCGGCACTTTTGTAGGCTGTTATGACAGCCTCGGCCTTTTTCCGGCATTCTTCATCTCTGACCATCGGCTCAAAGATACAAAAACCAGTCTCAATGCCATTGTCAGAACAAAATTCATGGCTAATGATCATGAAGTAATATTCAAACAGCCCCTCCGGCTGTTGTACCTGGTGGATCTCGTTGGCGTTGACCACCACAATATCCCCCGGTTCCATATCGTATAAAACCCCGCGGCAGGAGACCTGTCCCGCGCCTCCCGTGCAGTAAATCACCTCAAGGTCATCGTGCCAGTTCGGGTGGCAGGACGCGGCGACCTTGACTGAATTTTCTTTTACAAGAGAGTTGAAGCCAATCTCTACCGGCAGGGCACCCCTATTAAAGTAACGTGTCTCGTGCTTGGTAATCATAGCAAATCCACCTTTAAAAAAGCACAATCGTTGTATAACAGAGCAACATAGAAACTTGAAAGATTTCTGATAAACAGATACAATATAGAAAGAAAGCAGGTTTTCCTGTTTGATACGATTATAGCAGAATCCTGTTATAATTGCAAGCAATTATCAATGGAAAAGGAGAGGAAAGGCATGAAGAATTATGGAGTAAGGCTGTTATCGCTGGCGCTGGTATTGGCGCTGCTGGTCGGCCTGTGTACGGTAATACCCGCCGGCGCGGCGGTCACAATGGTTGACGTGTTCAACCAGAAGGATTTCAACGGCTTCTCGCTGGACAACCCGCCCGCCGGCTGGAGTCTGGTACGGGAGGGGTCGAACGCGGCCTCCACCAGCCTGATGAGCGTCAAGGACGGCAAGCTCAATCTGGAGCTCAAGGACACCGACGGCAAGGGGGGCAACAACTACCACACCCTGACCCGTACCTTTGACCCAGTAACGGGCGACGCGGTGCTTGATCTATCGTTCACCACCAACTTCGGCAGCGACGCGGAGGCGCCGGATAACGGCGCAAGCTACCGTTGGTTCGGTATTCCCGGCTATTTCTACCTGCAGGTGGTCAACGCCCACATGAAGGACAAGCTCATACGGGTCTATTCCTGGGAGGACGAGCCTGCCAACGGCGTGCAGGTGTTCTACATCAAGGCGTCCGACGGCGGCAGCTACCACATGACCGCCACCGTCAATCCGGTTACCCATGTGTGTTCCTTTGTGTTTACCGACGGAAGCGGTGCAAACGTGACCCGCTACGATCCCAAAACCTACCAGCCTACAACCGAGACCAGCTATGTGCTAAAGCCTGCGGCGGACGGCGCACAGATTCCGACCTCGATCGGCAATCTGTTTTTCAGCACCAAAGCGAACGCGAAGAGTGGGAAATTCAACATAGACATCCAATCGGTGGGGCTTAAGGCGCTGGAAAGCGACCTGCCGGACGGGTATTTTATCCAGGAGAATTTCAGCGGGAACGAAATGCCGCTGGACTGGACCCTCTCCCCTACGCTGGCCAATAGTGTAAGCATTGCGGACGGACAGCTTCATCTGCAATACAGCAAAGACAAGACGGCGGCAACCGTCGGCAAAAGCGGATTTTCCGCCGCCGGTGAAAACGTGGTGCTGGAGTTTGTGTTCAACAAAGGGACCAAGGACGACAATACAGAATCCGGCCGTTACGGCGACTGGTTCACAGTGCCCAATCTGATGACCTTCCAGTACAACGAGGACACCTTAAACATCCGTGGGGCGGACAACAAAAATCGTATCACTTACGGAAGCGACATCAAATTTGAAACCGATTACAAACTGGTTGCCAACATCAACACAAAGACGAGACGGGTCGATATCAATATATACGACGCGCAGACCGGAGCGTGGGTCAAGCCATGGTCGTGGACACACGACGGCACCCAGACGCTATACAACAATGCCAGCGACCCAGAACGCGAGGAACTGCACTATCTCTTAGCGGACGGTGCGGCGGACACGCCCCTGACCTCTTTGTCGTTTATGACCCTGGCCAAAACGATGCTGTTTACCGAGCTTACCATCGACTCCGTTAAGCTCTATATCCCGCAGGCGCCGGTGGTGGATTCGCTGGCAGTGACCGGCATGACCGGAAACACAGGCCGTATCGGGGACGAGCTTCGGGCCGAGGCCGTCATCTCCGACGCGGACGGCGATCCGCTGGGACAGACGGAATACCAATGGTACCGCAGCGCCAACGGACAGGAACCCTGGTCCAAAATTGAGGGCGCGACAAATCAGACTTATTTCTGTACCAATGACGATCTGAACCAATACATACGCGCCGGTGTTACGCCGGTATCCACAATGGAACCGACGCACGGGCAGGAAGCGTTTTCTGACCCGGTCGGGCCGGTCGAGCAGGGCGATATGCGGCCGGTCGTCGGCACGGTGACCATCGAAGGCGCGGTATTTGTTAACAATACCTTGACGGCTAAATATGACTTTTTCTCTCCTGCCGGCAAGGAGGAGGGAACCAACAGCTACTCGTGGGAGATAGCCGACAGCAAGGATGGAAGCTATACAGCTGTCGCAAATACGCTGCAGTATACGCCGCAGGCGGCGGACGAAGGCAAGTGGCTGCGCGTGAGTGTTACGCCGGTTGACGAGGACGGTCTGACGGGTGAATCCAAAACCTCCAACCCTGTTTTGATCAGCGGGGAGTACCAGACCTTCTACGTTGCGACAAATGGCAGCGATGAGAACGACGGCTCGCTGGAAGCGCCGTTCGCCACCATCGAGCACGCACGGGACGTAGTACGGACACTTGAGAAAAAACAACCTGTCAAGGTCATGCTACGCGGCGGCGTTTACCGTATCAGCAGTAAAATCCTGTTTGATTCGCGCGACAGCGGCACGGCGGAGTGTCCTATCACCTATTGCGCTTACGGGGACGAGGCAGTGACCTTTAGCGGTTCGACCAAGCTCGACGTTACAAAGGCTGTTAAAGTAACCGACCCGGCTGTCTTAGACCGGGTGATTGATGAAAATGCGCGTGAAAAGCTGATGATGCTTGACCTGGGCACGCAGGGAATCGACAGCATCGAGGCGATTAAGGACGGTTACGGCGACGGCTATTGGAACGGCTATCCGGAAATGAGCGTGTTCTACGACGGGCTGGAGCTGACCCCGGCACGGTGGCCGAACGACGGCTTCCTGCGTGTTAACGAGGTGGATGTCGACAGCGACAACTTTAAAACCGCGCCCTTTACCCTGCACTATGAGGATGCAGAAAACCGCGCCAAACAATGGTCGGAGGAAGCGCTTGCCAATCTCTACATCGGTGACCGCAACTCATTCTCCTTCCAGGCGCATCAGGTTGCTTCGGTGGATGCGGACAACAACAGCGTAACCTCCAAGGCGGGATCGAAATACGTTGTCGAGCCGCGCTGCATGTTCTACTACTTCAACCTGCTTGACGAGATCGACATCCCTGGTGAGTCTTACATGGACCGCGAGAACAGGATCTTATACTATTATCCGCCGAACGATAACGTTCTGCCTGCAATGGAGATCAACACGCTGGACAGTGAAATCGTATCCCTTAGCGACGTGAGCTATGTCAATTTCGAGGGCCTCCGGTTTGACGGCTCCAAGCAGCAGCTTTTCGTAGCCAAGGATATCGACAATGTAACGATCAACGGCTGTGAATTCTCTCGCTGCTCCAGCGCGGCCGTCAACATCACGCGCGGTACCAATGTCACGTTGGAGAACAGCCATATCTACGACACCGGCGCGGGTGGGATCAACCTGTGGGAATCGGGAGACCGTGTCTCCCTCACGTCCGGCAACGTCGTGATCCGCAATAACAGGATTCACCATGTGGACAGGATCGTCAAGGTCTATGTTCCTGCCATCCGCATCAGCGGCTCTGTCGGGACGGTGATCGAGAACAACGAGCTGTATGACGCGAAGCAGTCGATTGTGAACCTGGATACCTCGAACGACATTCAGTTCAATTATAACGAAGTCTACGACGCAATGAACTGGTTCGACGATATGAGCGCGGTATATTACGGGCGGGATGCAACCATGCTGGGGATTGAGTTCAAATACAACTTCTTCCACGACATCGGAAACCCCTACGACGCGCAGTACGGCACACACTCCCTGTTCTGGGACGACGGTGCGGCCGGTCCGCTGGTTTACGGCAACATCTTCTACCGCGGGACCAACACCAATGACAACGGCGGCGATCCCAAAACGGACAATCCGCTAAAGACCTATTACGGACAAAAATCGCGGGTTGAAAACAATATTATCGTTGACGCGCCTTCCGGCTTCGGCTATTCCACCTATAACTACATTAATCACTGGATGCTGTTTGTCTACAGCGTGCCAAACTACGATAAGGGATGGAAATATTGGGAGAAGCTCGAAGCAGTCAACTACGACAGCGACAGCTGGAAAACGCATTATCAGGATACCCAATGGTCTTGGCTGAACGAGTACATCAAACGGGAATACAAGCAACAGCTCGACGCGATGAGCCAGGCCGATAAAGATGCGTTCGAAAAACAGGCGCATGAGTTCGCCAAGGAGCACCTCTTCCCCGAGGAGGGAAGCAATGTATTCAGCAAAAACATCCTTGCCAAGGTCGACGTTCCCGTCCAGATTCCTTCGTGGGCGGCGGCCAATGTCAAGGCAGAGCAAAACTACAGCATGTCCGATGCGGAGTCAGAATCAGCGTTCGTGGAATACGGCAAAAACTTCCGTCTGACCGATGCGGCGCTTGCGAAGGTACGCCAGACCATACCGGATTTTGAAAACATTCCAACCGACCGGATCGGGCTGCAAACCTACCAGTTAAACGGTGCGGAATGGTCTGTCGGCGGCCGCGCATCGGCGGCCTCAAACCTGTCGTTGAACACAGAGGCCATTCCGGGTGCGGCTGTCAAAGCCAAGTATGATTATACCGATCCGGACGGCGACCGCGAGGGATACAGCAAAATTACCTGGTATACCGCCAAAACCGAGAACGGAAAGTATGAAAAGGTTGAAACGCCCTACCGGGACGCGCTCGTCATCGGCAAAGAGCTGGTCGGCAAATACATCCGCTTTACGGTGCAGCCGATTGACAACCGTGGAATCCGCGGGGAGACGGTGCAGTCAGCAAGCTACCAGGTAGCAGACACAGCCAACGCGCTGCTCTCTGACATCTTAGTAGACGGGCAATCCCTCAAGGGCTTCCTGGCTGATAAATTCAGCTACTCCATGACGGTGGAAACCGTGCCGGAGGTCATACCGGTGCTGTCGGACAGCAATGCATCCTACACGATCGAGAAGGCGGAGGGTGTGCCTGGAAAAACCGTGATCCACGTTACCGCGCGTGACGGCGTGAGCAAGCAGGATTACACCATCCAGTGGAAGTCAAAAAGTACACCGACCCCAACGCCGACCGGACAGCCCTATGATCCGAATTATAACAATAACAGGCCGTCCAATCCCTCCTACGGCTCCGGTTCCATCATCGGGAGCCTGGGCAACGGACAACAGAGCAATGCAAACGGCAGGTTTACCGATTGCATTGGACATTGGGCGCAAAGTGATATTGAAGAAATGACAAAACGTGGCATCGTTACTGGTATAACGGTGGATACCTTCGAACCGGACCGGGAAATCACCCGTGCCGAGTTTGCGACACTGGTGGCAAAGGCGTTGAACCTCACCAGCACCGCATCAGCCGGATTTTCGGATGTGGCGTCCGACGCGTGGTATTATACCTATGTAAACGCGGCCGCCAACGCCGGACTGATTGCAGGTTACGACGGTCTGTTCCGTCCGGATGACCGGATTACCCGCGAAGAGATGGCGGTCATCATCGCCAAGACCTATTCCTTTGCCGGCGGACAGACGGCAAGCGGCGGGGCAGCACAGTTTGCCGATGCGGACAGCATTTCCGCCTGGGCCTATGCGTCTGTAGACGCTGCGACGGCCGAAGGGCTCATCAGCGGCATGACGGCGGACACCTTCGCTCCCGCTGAGAATGCAACCCGCGCACAGGCAGCCTCCCTTCTGCGGCGTCTGCTTGACAAGATATAAGCTTTCCCCATCTCCTTACTTTATAGAAAGAATGCCCCGGCCAACTTGTGGCCGGGGCGTTCTTGTGTATTCCCGCTGTGTCAGATTTATTCCCACAACGCTTGGTTAACCCAGACGGATGCATACTCATCCGCCTCTTTCGGATACGTATAGAATAGCCGATCCGCCGTCTCAACCGCGACACGGCGGAACAAGTCCATTGTATTCAGCAAGGCCCGTTTGATATCCAATTCCTCATACTGCGCAAAACAGCCCGCAAGCTTTTTGACGATCCAATCCGCCGCCCATTTTTCCAGAAAACGC
This sequence comes from uncultured Clostridia bacterium, assembly GCA_902478725.1. GTDB lineage: Bacteria > Bacillota > Clostridia > HGM11514 > HGM11514 > CABSMD01. Next base: position 363 of record CABSMD010000108.1, on the reverse strand, counting down.
CCGTTGTGCCAGGTGTCATACTCTAAGCCGTTTTCAACATGAGCATGGCACTCCATTATGCGCAGCAGCCTCCCCTTCATATAGCTGTCAGCGCATGATATTGCTGTCCAAAGCTCACCCCGGCGTATTTTTTTAGCCGTCCATACGCTATGATACCAAAAATCGCTGACCAAGTTTATAAATTCCTGTTCTGATAACGGCGTGTAAGGGGGCGTTTGAGAGGGCAGATCTGACAGAATAGCCGTCAGTCCGATCTTGTCAATCAAAACACGGCAACCGCGTTTTAGTATCCAACCTCCCTCCCGGATAAAATCAGGGTTATCCAGATTTTCACGCGGCAGAATCACAAAATCGGCGTCAAGC
>CABSMD010000107.1 GCA_902478725.1 uncultured Clostridia bacterium | reverse complement strand
CGGTTAAGATCGACGACCGGACGCTGGTACCCATCCGCGCGGTGGCCGAGAGCTTCGAGGCGGAGGTGCTGTGGGATGAGGACGCCCAGCGGGTGGACATTAAGACCCAAGCGCCGGAGCCAAGTGTTTCGCCTTCTGCCTCGCCGGAACCGTCCGCTTCACCGGATCCAAGCGGCTCACCGGAACCGACTGGTTCGCCTGAGCCAGACACTTCGTCGGATCCATCCGCAAGCGCTTCACCGACCGGTTCGCCAAGTGCGTCTCCAAGCGCAACGCCGGATACCAGCGGCATCGTGTTTTATACCGAATGCCCCGACGTGCCCGACCTGGGCGGGATGGCCGGCGTGAAGTATGAAAAAACCAGCAACACCGACGGCGGCGGATTCCGCTACTATTACAAGGCCTCCGCCCTGCCGAAGGACGTAACCGAGTCCTATCAGGAGCTGATGGAGAAGGCCGGCTTTACCTCTTCTGAAAAGACGGAGGGCAAGGCCAAGGGTGATTTTTCGATCACCTTCCGCAAGGACAAGGTTCGCGTAATCGTGGAATGCAATACCGCAGAGGACAGCTATACCGTTTCGGTCTACCAGGCATTCTGATTTATTTGGCAGGCTGAATGAATTTTATTTAGGGATTGGTAAGTAGAATCTTTTTTAGAAGGATGAGTGATTTTTTCGCATAATGGGAACAGGATTTTATTAAATTTATATGGGGGATTTATTAAAAATGAAAAAAAGAATATTGGCAATCGCATTGGCGCTGTGCCTCTGCCTGTCTGTCTTTACGGCGGTCGGTGCGCAGAATGGGGAAATTACAGTGTTTTTAGACGGTAAACAGATCGTGTTCGATGTGCCGCCCCAAACCATCAACGACCGCACCATGGTACCGATGCGCGCTATCTTCGAGGCGCTGGGCGCAACGGTAGACTGGAACGAGGAAGAACAGAGCATCACCTCTACCCGCGAAGGAATCACCATCTTCATGGTGATCGACAATCCCGTCATCACGGTGAACGGGGAAGAGATCACCCTGGATGTCGCGCCGGTTAAGATCGACGACCGGACGCTGGTACCCATCCGCGCGGTGGCCGAGAGCTTTGAGGCAGAGGTGCTGTGGGATGAGGACGCACAGCGGGTGGACATCAAGACCGCTTCGCCGGAACCGTCCGATTCACCGGAGCCAAGCGGTTCACCCAAGCCGGTTGACGATTATGGGTATTTCAAGTACGATAAGACGGTGCCGGATTTCGGCGACTTTACAGAAGCGGAATACATCGGTTTTGAGGAACTGTCCGCGCAGGGCGGCATAGGGACGGCTTACAACTACAAGCCTGAGGTCACCCCTGAGGAGGAGAAGAGCTACATAGCGGCTTTGGAAAAGGAAGGCTTCACCTCCAAGGGCAAGTCCTCCGATGGGTATTTTGAAACCTTCCAAAAGGACAAACTGACCGTTTTGATGGGCGAGCCAAAGGTGGAGAAGGATGAAGAGCCCGTTTATATGGTTGGGGTAGTCACCGAGATCGAGGAGGGGGATATCAATCCTTCAAACGTTGGAAAGGACGGTTTCTACATCGCCTATCCGACTGTGCCGGACTTTGGTGCATACAGCGACGCAAAAATTCTTGGCTACGCGCCCGTAGCCGCCGAAGTGGGAGGCTATATCTATCTATATGAAAACACCGTGACCGCAGAGGAGGAAACCGCATACGCTACCGCGCTGAAGAAGGCCGGATTTAGATTCGATACCAAGACGGATAACTACCAGGCGTACGTGAAGGGAAATATTGCAGTCCTTTTCGGCCCCAGTGAGACCGACGCGGATAAGTATATCGTTGATATCTTTGATTATGACAAGGATTACAGCAAGCCCTCCACCAGCGCGAAATACACAGAATTCACGGCCGTACCGGATCTGGGATACCTGACTAAGACCAAGCTCACCTTCAAGCAGATGTTTGGCGAAGGCAACAGTATGCTCTATGCCTACCCGAAAAAAGATCTGCCCAAGGATGTTGGAACCACCTACGCAAACGCTCTGAAAAAGGCAGGGTTTGAGGAATTGGAGTCCAAAGGCGAGGTGAAAATGGCCACCTTTAAAGGCGCGGTCAAGATCTTTGTCAATCTGGATAAAGACATGACGGTCATATGTGGCGATCTCGATGAGGAAACATATGGAGTCCTTGTCATGAAGATGGAAAAGAAAGAGTAAGGAGAGCGGCGCCTTGCAGGTCAATCTGCAAGGCGCTTTATCTCCAAAACAGCGGCAGAAGTAGGAGGAGTGGTCATGCATAAGAAAATAACGGTACTTTTGCTGGTATTCTGCCTTAGCCTGTCTGCTTTTACTACGGCGGCCGAGGATGCGCCAGTTCCTTTGCGCGTGGAGTCTGTGGTTTCATTTGTATCGGCTTACGGCGATTGGTACTATATAAAATATCCTCGCGTGCCTGATTTCGGCAGCTTCACAAATGCAGCCTTTCTTGGTTTGGACGAACTGCTCACTACATACAGCGCAGGGACCTCCTACACCTACGGGCCAGAGGTTACTGAACAGGAGGAAGAAGGGTATGCTGCAGAATTGCAGCGGCAGGGCTTTATCCAACAGGCAAGCCAGGGTAATTACCGGGCCTATCAAAAGGGCGGGATGACCATTGTGACCGGCAAACGCAAGCTGGATAACGTCTTTGTTGTCGAGGTTTTGGATAGGATCGGCGGGATTGATGGTATTTTACAGCCTGCCGCAAGGAACGGCTGGTATACCGCATACCCGAATGTGCCGGATTTCAAGGAGTTTTGCGATACCAGGCTGTATTACGCGGAGTCCGTTCCCGGTAATCATGGCGGGTATAACTATGTCTATGAAAATACGGTGACCCAGGCGGAAGAACATGCTTATGCCACCGCACTCAGGCGCAATGGTGGTGTGCTGGAAGGGGAGTATAATGGTATAAAGACCTTTCACTACCAGGAGAGCCTGCTGGTGAAGATCGGCCCGGACAGCAAGGACAAGGGGAAATATATCGTTCGGATCATCGATTTCGACATGGTCGACCAGCCCCAAATACTCTTTTCAGACAGCGCCTATTATAAAAAATTCAATACCGTGCCGGATCTGGGTTACCTGACCAAGATTTTACCATCCTACGAGCTGAAGCTTGCAGATGGAGGGCGGCAATATATTTACAGAATAGCGGAGCTGCCCGATACGGTGGAAGCTTTTTATACCAATGCTTTGAAAAAGGCGGGGTTCCAACCGATGCCGAAGGACACAGACGTCCCGACCGACTATTTGCGTGGCGACACCACGGTATATTACAAGGATAATGTCGCCGTTCAGTTTGGCAGCCGAGACAGGCTGTATTACATCACTATAGTCTACCTTTCTCTATAGTCTGCCGGACTCACACTGCTTGGGAGGACGGGACAGCAATGAAAAAAAGGTAGTGCTGTTTTTGCTCATATTCTGCTTTGAAATTGAGTTAGAAAAACAACGTCTTGCAGATATCTTTGCAAGGCGCTTTATCTCTAAAACAGCGAAGAAATAGGAGGAATGGTCATGCATAAGAAAATAACGCTGCTTTTACTGGTATTCTGCCTTAGCCTGTCCGTTTTTACTACGGCGGCAGGAGATGGGGAGATTACGGTATGTATCAACGGAGAACAGGTTTTATTCGACGTGCCGCCCCAAACCATCAACGACCGCACCATGGTACCGATGCGCGCTATCTTTGAGGCGCTGGGTGCAACGGTGGACTGGGACGAGGAAGAACAGAGCATCACTTCCACCCACGGGGGAATCACCATTTACATGGCGGTTGGTAATCCTGTGATGCGGGTGGATGGGGAAGAGATCACCTTAGACGCCGCACCGGTCAAGATCAATGACCGGACGCTGGTACCTGTGCGCGCGGTGGCCGAGAGCTTCGAGGCGGAGGTACTGTGGGACGAGGACGCGCAGCGAGTGGACATTAAAACCGAGGCGCCGGAGCCAAGCGTTTCGCCTTCCGCCTCGCCCGATCCGTCCGCTTCGCCCTCGCCAAGCGCATCCCCAACGGGGTCGCCTGGTGTGTCCCCCAGCGCGTCGCCCTCTGCGACACCGACGGCTGGAAGGTACGAGGCCTATCCCGAGGTGCCCGATTTCGGACGTTTTACACAGGCAGAGCTGACGGATACCCAAAAAACGCCCGACGGCATGGAATATTACTATGACAACGGGCAGGTCAAGTCCACAGAGAAAACCGCCTACGAGAGGGCGCTGCGGGACGCGGGCTTTACAAGGCTGATGCTTGCGGATAAGGAAAAAAGGGAATACACCAAAGGAAAGCTGACCGTAATCCTGCGTTACATCAGTCAGGACAACCAATACAAGGTGCTTGTGCGGGAGGAACCGGATTTCTATTATGAGCTGCCGCGCAACTGCGAGGTTCCGGATTTCGGCACACAGTTCCAGGTGGCGCGCTCCGATGTCATAAGCGGCAGCTATTATTATTCCTACCGCTACAGGGAGGGGAACCTCTCTGACACCCAAACGAAAAAGTACGCCGAACTGCTGGAAAAGTATGATTTTGAAGAGGTGGAGCTCAAAGACATTGAAACCGACGACGCCACCTATCAGGGAATGTATGAGCGCAAGGTGCGGCGCAGGTATAAAAAAGGCTATATTGTGGTTGATTTTGGCCCGCTGAAAGGGTATCTTTACGGCGTAACGGTATACGACCAGAGTCCGGAGGAAGAGAAATGAGGAAAAGGCTGTTTTTCATGGCCGTCGCGCTCTGCCTCTGTTTGTCCATTTTTGTGGTGACGGCGGACGGGGAGGTCGGCCAGACGGAGCCGTCTGAAATTACAGTGTTTCTCGACGGGGAACAGATTGTGTTCGACGTGCCGCCCCAAACCATCAGCAACCGCACCATGGTGCCGATGCGCGCTATCTTTGAGGCGCTGGGCGCAACGGTAGACTGGAACGAGGAAGAACAGAGCATCACCTCTACCCGCGAAGGAATCACCATCTTCATGGTGATCGACAATCCCGTCATCACGGTGAACGGGGAAGAGATCACCCTGGATGTCGCGCCGGTTAAGATCGACGACCGGACGCTGGTACCCATCCGCGCGGTGACCGAGAGCTTCGAGGCAGAGGTGCTGTGGGATGAGGACGCACAGCGGGTGGACATCAAGACCACCGCAGAGAAAGAGCCGGGTGTTTCACCCTCGGGGTCACCCGCGCCTTCACAGGACGGGAAATCGTATGGATTTTATGAGGCCTATCCAGACGTGCCGGACTTCGGCGACTTCACACAAGCCGGATTTGCGGGACGCGAGGAGCGAAAGATCACGGCGGCGACCGACTTTTTGTACCGTGGGGCTTTCGTGCAGGAAGAGGATGTGCAGCGTTACGCCGACGCGCTGGAGGAAAACGGTTTTGCGTTTTCGCAGTTGTCCGGCTACAGCATGACCTGTGAAAAGGGCGGCCTGACCGTTACCACCAGCATGGAGGAACGGATTTACCGGGTGCGTGTCGACACGGGGGAGAAACGGGTGAAGCCCCTCAGCGAAAAGGGCTATTACACGACCTATCCGACGGTCCCGGATTTTGGCGAGTACACCACCCAAAAGCTGGAGAAGCATGGCTACGCGGCCGGCTATGGCGCCGGCGGCTACATCTACCTGTATGGCAAGGACGCCACACGGGAAGAACGGCTCGCTTATACCAACGCCCTCAAAAGCAGCTTTTCCCATTGTACGTCGGGTGAGAAGGGAACGTATTACCACAAAGAAAATATCGATCAACTCAATGGCCAATATAACACAGACAATATCAGTGTGTTCTTTGGCGAATCGGAGGACGGGGAGCACCTTGTCGTCAGGATCTATGACCATTGGCTGAACTATACCGAGCCGAGCACCCGGGAATATTACCGCTATTCCACGGCTATACCGGATTTGGGCTATGTCGCGGGCAGCGAACTGTACCTCGCCGTACCGGCTGACACGGGCTGGAACTACTATTACCGGGCGGAGGATATCGGAAAGTCCAAGGTGGAAGATTATATCGCGGTTTTGCAGCGGGCTGGCTTTTCCGAAGCGCCGGCCGCCGCTGATTCGGTTCCCGGCCTGGCGCAGCTGCGGGATGCATTTGATCTGCAGATTTTTGTAAAGGACAATCGGTTCCTGGTCGCCTTTGGGTATATGGACAAAGAGATGGAGATTTTAAACGACAAAAAGGATTTTAAGGAAGAAAAGGAGCTTTTCGCCGTCGTTACGGCAGACCTGAAGGAATTCGAATAACTGCAACTGGAGGAAACAGGAATGAAAGAAAACAAATACGACAACGAGGTGTTTTTTGAAAAATACAGTTGACAGGCTTTTCGAGATTTTTTGTATAAAAAAACACCTTCTGCCAATCCTAAGCGCAGGAGGTGTTTTTTATGGTAGTTGCGATGGATCATTGCTCCGGCCATCTGGCGGAGCAGCTGCGGCAGATAGGCTATGAGGTGGTGGATTACGGACGATATGCTCATCCCGTGGACGCGCTGGTATACAGCGGCAAGCTCCCGCGGGGCTCGCAGATGGGGATGTCGGTGTTCGACACGGAACAGGCCGGGATATTGCTGGTGTGCGCCGATGGAAAAAGCGCGGCTGAGATCGACGCGATTCTGCAAAGACGGCTGTATACGCCGCTATTTTAGGGCTTGTTTTGAAAATGCCCGTTTTTTATCTCTTTCATTGTCAAAATTTATACAAAGCGGATATTGTATAATTTGCAAAAATAGTATATGATAGTATTGTAATAAAATACTCATAAAGGAATGGTGTGTATGGGAATTTATGTAGACCACAGTGCCACAACACCCGTCAGACAAGAAGTGCTGGAAGCCATGCTCCCGTACTTTACCGATACATTCGGCAATCCGTCATCCATTTATTCTGCCGGGCGTGAGGCCAAACGGGCCATCGAGGAGGCGCGCGATATCATCGCCGGGCTCCTCCATTGCCAAAACAGCGAAATTTACTTCACCGGCTGCGGCACCGAGGCGGACAACTGGGCGCTCATTGGCGCGGCGTTTGCCAATCAGAAGAAGGGCAACCACATTATCACCAGCGCAATCGAGCACCACGCGGTGCTGCATACCTGCCAGTATCTTGAAAAGCACGGCTTCCGTGTTACATACGTAGGCGTGGACGCGGACGGCATTGTAAAGCTCGATGAGCTGGAAGCGGCCATCTGTGACGAGACCATCCTGATCAGCGTCATGATGGCGAACAATGAGATCGGTACCGTCCAGCCCATTGAGGAGATCGGCAAAATCGCACGGGCGCACAAGATCCTGTTCCATACCGACGCGGTGCAGGCGGTAGGACAGCTTGCAATCGATCTCTCCAAGCTGCCGGTGGACATGCTGTCGCTGTCCGCCCACAAATTCGGCGGCCCGAAAGGGATCGGTATGCTGTATATCAAAAAGGGCGCCAAGGTGGATATCTACCTGCACGGCGGCGGACAGGAAAGCGGAAAGCGCGCCGGCACCGAGAACACCCCGGAGATCATCGGGCTTGCCAGGGCACTTTCGCTGGCGGTCGCCGAGCGGGAGGAGCATTGCAAACGGATGAAGGCTCTGCGTGATCGCTTTATCGAGCTGGTAGAGGCGCGGATTCCGTATATCCGCCTAAACGGCAGCCGGGACAAGCGGCTTCCCACCAACGCGAACTTCTCCTTCCGGTTTATTGAGGGGGAATCGCTGCTGCTGATGCTGGATTTAAAGGGAATCGCCGCGTCAAGCGGATCGGCCTGCACCTCCGGGTCGCTCGACCCGTCGCATGTGCTGCTGGCCATCGGCCTGACGCACGAGGTGGCTCACGGTTCGCTGCGGGTGACCTTTGGAGAGGACAATACCATGCAGGATGTGGAGGCGATCGTTGCGGCGCTGGAGGAGGTAGTTCCGAAGCTGCGGCAGATGTCGCCGTTATACGAAGAATTTGAAAAAGGGGGTAAGGTTGATGCTGTACAGTGATAAGGTCATGGACCATTTTTCGAACCCGAGGAATGTCGGCGAGATCGAGGACGCAAACGCGGTCGGCGAGGTCGGCAACGCCAAGTGCGGGGATATTATGAAGATTTATTTAAAGATCGAGGACAATGTAATCCAGGACGTGAAATTCAAAACCTTCGGCTGCGGCGCTGCGGTGGCTACCAGTTCAATGGCAACCGAGATGATCAAGGGCAAGACGGTCGAGGAGGC
>CABSMD010000106.1 GCA_902478725.1 uncultured Clostridia bacterium | reverse complement strand
GTCTCAAAAAGACCCTATAGCTTTGCGTCACTGCCTTGCGACAGCTTTGCTTTTTACATATTCTATTATAAACGATTATTTTGAAAAAAGCAAGTGTTTTTTCAAATTTTAACTTTTCATAAAGATATCTGTTCTCGTAAAGATTTTTTCAGCATCCTTACCGACATCGCTTGCCAGTGTTTTTTGACTGGCCTTCTCCAAACGCATGGTATTGAGATCCAAGCAATCCGCTGGAAGGGACAGATCCTGCATGAGATTACGTATCTTATCCGTATAGGAAAGGGCAATGGTTGGGATTCCTGCCATGGATGACAGCACGACACCGTGGAGCCGTGTGTTAATCGTGTAGGACATGGACAGATAGGATTGCAAAAAGGAATCCATATCGCCCGTATACGATACCTTATGACAAGCGGGAATGGCGTCCGCTAACAGATCTGCAACCCGTTCGTCTCCTTCAGCGGAACAATAGGAAAAGAGGTAGATTTCATACCCTTTTTCGATTGCATCCTGCGCAGCCTGTTTCAAATAGGAAAAATATTGTTCAAACAGGTGTGCATAGGCAGGCCGCGCTGACAGATCGGCCAGTGAAAATCCAACCGCCCTCTTTTTTTCCGGGTGCGGTACGGGATACAAAAAAACGGCATCCGCTGCCAGGCGGGTTTGGGATAGGGAGGAAAACAGGTCATATGATTTTTGATCTCGAAAACAGACATCGGCGCATTTTAGAAACAGCATCTCCTTTTCCTGACGGAAAGACTCGTGATAATATGGGCCGAAGTTGCAGCTTAGAATAAAATAAGGCTTTCCATGGCGTGCGAAGTAAGAGACCTCCCGGCGCAGCAGGTCGTCAAACAGATGATTGTCGGGATTTTCAATAAAGATCGAACCACCAATGTAGATACATCCGTCAAATTCTTTCAATTGGCGGGGAAGGAGAGGGTGACCGAATCTTGCCATGACCCGTCCGGCAAAGTCTGAACGGGAACGCTCCACCCTGACATTTTGATAAGTGGAAAATATTTTTACATACTTCTCAAAGTAGAGATTTGGAATCAAGGTAAAGGTGTGTTCCGGGTAACGGCGGAACACGATATGCAAGTATAAATCATCACCGACATTTAGGTTGCTATAAGCCTTGATCAGAATATTCATTTTGGATTTCTCCTTACAAAGTGTAGTAACTCCAGATACATCTCTTTCTCCTGCCGGTTCTGTCCGACAAAGAAGATTATAATGAGATATAACAGCAGAAAAAGAGCGACCTTAAGAGCCAGACGGAACCATGTTGTTCCGGAAAACAAGTTCATCAGCAAACCACATCCAATGAGGATACAGGTGGCCGGCAACAGTCCCTTGGCGGTTTGAATGAAAAAGCGGGGAATGTTGATCCCCATTTTAAAATGGTAGTACAGATTCATAAAGAGAACGTTGCCAACCACGAATGAAAATACCGTGCCAACGGCTGCGCCAATCATCCCGATCCGGTCTACCAGCCAGACCGAAAGAAAGACGTTGGCAACAGCAATGCTGAAATAGACCACAGCGCGGAATCGGTGCATATTTTTGGCCTGCTGGATCAAAATGCCGACCGATTGCAACATCGGTATGGCCAGGGCAGCCATGACCATCAATGCAATTGGATAGGCTATCAAAAAACCTTCCCCCAACCAGAGTAGGATAAATTCCCGCCCAAACAAAGCGAAGCCAATCAAAACAGCGCCCAAAACCGTCCATTCTACCCGCGCGGTACGGACCATTAAATCGGTAAACGCCTCACCTTTCTCTCCACGTGCTTCCATCTGGGTTGCCTTGGGTAAAAATACGCCGGAGATAGAAGTACCAAATGACATCAAATAAGTAGGGAACTGCATCGCAATCGAATAGACCGCAACCTCACTCACCGTCCGTTTGACTCCCAGGATTAACTGATCAACCTTCCAGTTAATCTGGTCGACCAATACGACTAAAAAAACAAAAAAGGAAAATCCAAATACTTCCCGTACATACCCCAGTCTAACCGCCCGAAGCGGATACGTGTATGCAGCCGAACCCGGACAAACCAGGCATATAGGGCAAAGAAAAAGAGAGAGAACGCGGTATCGATCCAGGCAATCGCCAGACTCTGCCCACCCGCCAGCAAGGCCGCTACAACAACGCCCGTACGAATCAGTGTACGAATCAGGGCGGTGGAACGGATAAAAATGAACCGTTCGTAGGCATTTATGACAGCAGGGAATACGTTTAGAAAGATGTTTAAAATAAAATTGCAAACCATGATGATAAACAGTTTTTTTGCAAGCGCCATTTCGCTTGGAGACAAAGCCGGGAAGATACGGGATAAATTAGAGTATAAAACCGTTCCTGCAATTAAAATAAGAGCTGATATGGCGCCGTAGATGATGAACGACATACCCAGGAACCTTTGCTCTTCCTCCTGCTTCCCCTCACTGTGGTATTTGGCAATGTAGCGGATCAATGTGTTGGAGAAGCCGAAATCCAACACCCCCATATAGCCGACAAAAGACCAGATCAACTGGTAAAGTCCGAATTGGGCCTGTCCCAGCATCCGTACCGTGAAGGGGGAGAGGACAAGACTGATGATGATATTAACAAACACACCGGCATAGGAAAGCAGGCTACCGATTTTCAATTCCTTCGATTTCATCTTTTTTCGCCTCGCGTATTCCGCCCCTTATGCAGCCACAATCCAAACCGCGCACCAAAGAGAAACAAAAGAAGCCCCATACATTTCCTTTTAAAACCGGATACATGTAACAGCACCCAACGATTCTTCCGGCAGGCGGCCAACGCCTGCCTCTGTTCATCCGGATTAAATTTTGGGATAATGTACAAAACAGCCTCGTAATAATAGTCCGACAGGCGACTGGCAACAAACCTTGCGGCTTTTCCTTCGCGTGCGATAAAATAACCTGTCCATTTGGAAAACACCTCTTCAATGCTTAAAAAGCCCTGCAGCACAATGTTGGTATTGAGCGAACCTTTCCGGCCTGTTCGATAGTTTAAAATCACCTCATCGGTGTACCAAACGGAATCAGCGCATAAAAATGCGGTCATAAAAAAATCGCAGTCCTCTGAATGACGATAATTTGAATTAAATGAAAGCTGGTTATCCCTTAAAAAAGATCTTTTAAAAAGAATCTTTGGCGGGGTCCACGGTGCCCATGGATGATTCATTAGGTGGGCCAACATCTCCAGCCTGTTGCCATTTTGGAAAACAGGGTCTTCATAATGAAAATCCAACTGCCGGAAATCCGTCGTTCCGTCCTGAAACAGGGAAATACCACACAATGTCATATCGGGCTTATTCTGAATTACCTGTGGCAGGATGGCAGACAGGGCATGGTCCGACATGTAATCGTCACTGTCAAAGAATAAAATATACTCTCCCGAAGTGAGGGGAATACCAGTATTCCTGGTATGGGAGATACCGGTATTTTCCGTATGGATCACCTGCACGCGGGGATCGGTTTTATAACTGTCACACAGAACCCCTGACTGATCAGTCGATCCATCGTCGATTAAGATGAGCTCTAAATCGCGAAAATCCTGATTCAGGACACTCTCTACCGCCTGTTGTAAATATTTTTCCACATTGTAGACCGGCATGATAACACTCAATTGAGGTTTCATAAAAACTACCCCTTCATACGATTATTTTGTATAAACGGCAGGACTTCTTCAAATGGCATGGGCATGCTCAAAAAATACCCCTGGCCGATTTCACAATCCAGTTTTTTCAGCTCATCCAACTGGCTTTGCGTTTCAATCCCTTCGGCAACCACATCAAGATGAAACAGCTTTGCAATTTCGATCGTTTTTTTAATCAAAACATTGTCTTGATCTGCCTTGATCCGGTCAACCAGTCCTTTATCCATCTTTAGTCGGTTCAGTGGCAGATCTGCGATGGCGGACAGATTGGAGTAGCCGATACCGAAATCATCCAAATACAGCTTGATACCATAAGCGTTTAATTTATTAACAATATCCTTGGTATTGGTCATGGACTCGGCGAGGGTTCTCTCGGTGAGTTCCAAAGCAAGCATCGACGCATCGATATCATAGTTGCGAATGATATCGATAATAGCATCGCAAAAGGATGGACGCGCAATATGGGCAGGGGAAACGTTGACTGAAATTCCCACTGAATGGCAGCCATTTTTCTGTATATATTCCAGAGTCGCGCAAGCCTTGCTTAGTACGATTTCATCAACAGAATTCACGATGTTGCTGTTCTCTGCGATGCGGATAAATTCCTCTGGCGGTATGTTTCCGTATCTTTCGCTTTTCAGCCTGCACAGGATTTCAAAACTCACCAGTTCTCCCGTCTTGATATTAAACATCGGCTGAAAGACAACATCAAAATCCCGTTTGGCGATCTGCTTTTGAATACAGGATAAGATATTCTGTTCTCGATTCAACATTTCAACAAAATGGTCCTCGAACATCACAAACTGGTTCTTACCATATTCTTTGGCCTTGCACATGGCAATCTCGGCATAGTTAATGATGTCATGGTGAGATTTATCACACAGCCGGTCGGTAATCAGAAGTCCGCCGGCGCTCAAGGTCAGCAACAGGTCCTCCCCCTCATGATGGATTGGAACACGTTGGGAGAGCACCAGTTGTTCCGCGATCTGCGACAATTCCTTTTCTGAGGATAGCTCATGGAGAAAGATGGTGAACTCGTCACCACTCGTCCTTCCGACAATCGCTTTTTTGGGAAGCTGTCGGTAAATATTGCGGGCTACCTTGGTAATCACCATATCGCCAATTTCCTCCGACTTTAGGCGGTTGATATATTTTAAATTATCGATGTCAACCATAATCAGCCCCTGTAGCGGCTTTTGAAATAGGAAATTAGAGACCAGATTGTAAAAATCGCCCCGCTTGTAGGTGGAAGTCAATTCATCAAACGAGCTATTATGATCTGTCAAATTTCTCACCTTCTTACTTTTTCAATGTAATCATGACCAGCTCAGGGCCGTTGAATACACGCGGCTTCTGCAGGTTATAATCCATACCGCGGCTGGTTATCATCTTGGATTGACCGATGTAGTTGATGCCGCTGGTATACTTGGGGAACCATTCCTTGTATGGGGAAACCAATCCACCAATAAAAGGCAAGCGAATTAGCCCACCATGCAGATGCCCCGATACGATCAAATCAAAACCGCAATCCGCAACCTGAGGGAAGAGGTTGGCCCGATGCATCAAAAGGAGATTGAAGCTTTTATCATCCAATTGCTTTACGCTGTTTTTAAAGTTAGTGATATACTTGCTGCCATACAGCTCATAGTCCTGCAGGATGGTATCCTGCAAGCCGTAAAGATTGATCTTCCCGTTTCCCTTTACTATTTCGGTCTTGGTGTTTCTCAGCAATGGAATTTTATGCGCCGCCAATTCGTCCAGAAATGGTTGATATAATTTTTCGTGGAATACCTCATGGTTTCCCGTGATGGCATAGGCCGGGGCCACACCGTTGATGCCGTCAAGCAGCTTTGTGGTGTTGTCATAATTATTCTCTGACAAAAGGATCATATCGCCGCAGAACAGAATCAGGTCGGGCCGCTGCTCTTTGATCCTTTGTACCACCTTATCATAATAGTACGAATTGTGAAAATCTGCAATGACAGCAATCTTATAGTTCACAAAATCAGCGGGCAGTTTGGGTGAATAAATCTCATAATTTGTTACACCGATATGGTGATCATCGTAGGCTACATATCCGACCAAAAGCAGCAGGACGAGGATGCAGATTCCCATTCCGGTCAGAAATTTTTTCATACAAGCTCCCTCCGCAGTCTGTAGATCGACTCAAACTGATTGGAAGAAATTGGACGGGAATAATGGTACCCTTGGAAAAACTGGACGCCGAGCTCTTTGAGCATAGCGGCTTCCTCCGCCTTTTCGATCCCTTCCGCGCAAACCTTATATTCCATCATATTCGCAATGTTAATGACATTTGTTATAAAATTCTGATTGTTCAAATTGTTTTGGATATCCTGCACGTATTCCCGATCGACCTTGACATAATCGACCGGCAGTTTGTATAGCGCATCCACCGACGACGCCTCAGAGCCAAAGTTGTCGATAGCTATGCTGACGTCCAGTGCCTTCATTGCCATCAGTTTTTTAGAAACTGTTTCCACATCGGCGATTGAACCTCCGTGCGAAATCTCAAGTATGATATTGGCCGGATCTACCTTGCTCTCACTAATGACCTGAAAGATACCGTCCATGAAGAGTGGGCCACTGACCTGATTGATCGTAAAGTTGATGCTGACCAGGAGGTCGGGTGACAGCTCTTTGTTCCAGAGCTTACACTGGTTGCAGGCTTCTCGCAGGATCCATCCGCCTAGCATCTCCATGATACCATGCTTTTCTGCAATTGGTATAAATTCGGCGGGTGATACCATACCGAATTCACTGCTATTCCAACGCACCAGGGCTTCTGCACCAACCCACTCCCCATCGGCGTTTACCATGGGGAGATAAAAGAGGGTAAATTCTTTAAAATTATCCATGGCTGCTTCGTACAGGGCGCGCTCCAGCGGTGGTAGCTTATCCAGATTGACAGGGGAGACACCCTCCTCCAACATGGCCATCTTTTCACGCCGGCTTTCCAGCGACGCCCGTTCCTTTAGCTTGCGCAGGATTTCTATAAATACGGCCAGCAGGATGCCTAGGGCAAGACCTGCAAACAGGGAGAACAGAGTAATGACGCTGGGCGAAAGGGTAGCGTCAGTACCAACCGACGACAGGTAGGAGATATACTGTGTCCCTTTATAAACGTTGTAATCGTTAATGGTTTCGTTGGTCAGTTGGATATAGTTAACCATTTCGCTTACAATCTTTTCGATCAGTGCATCTGCCTGCTTGGTATAAGCTTCCTTGGTCTGCGCGCTGACGGAATCGTTCTGGAAGGCCTCAATTAGCATATTGTAATAATCGATGTCTTTCTCGGCCTGAACCGCGGCAGTACCGCTGTCGACATATTGGTTAATAATCTTATCATAGGTGGTCAGAATTTTGGTCAGGTCGTTTTCTCGGATGATATTGTTGTTTACGTTGTCATTGTTTCTGTTATCGTTCGCAGCGTCGTTATTAGAAGCAATCTGCCCCTCCTTATATTCGCGGTAGAAATCCAGCATGGTCTCGTAGGATACCCGGGCCTCCTCCGTTTTTTTAGCCATGTCCAGCCTGCGCTGTTCCACCTTATATTGATAGTTTTTAATCAGAACTTCAGAATCCTTTGAAAGACATCCCATCCGAACATAGGAATATAGCTTTGTATAATCATTTTGTGAAAGATTGGAAAAATAAAACATGAGATCATTCATGGTAAGACCGGTTTTGGAGGAACGAAAATTAGGCGAATCCTCCGAAAGGGATGCAAGCACCTTAGTAATATCATTGGTCTGGCTTTCGATCAGGTCGCACAGTTCCATATAATCGTATTTGCTGTAATCTATGTTGGTAAACAGATCCGGGATTTTATTCTGTCCGGTATAGGTCTGGCGGAAATATTCGTCATAGGCTTCCAGCAGCTTGTTGAGCACCTTTGCTCCATAGCTTGCGCCATAAGAGCCGGCATAGGTAAAAGCTACTGTGTATTCGGTCGGATTAAATTCAAAATCCTCCCCTTTTTCCGTCAACGCTTTTTGCTTGGCTTGTGTCGTAGCGTCAATAAAAGGGGTAACCGAGATGCTGCTACGAATTCGTTCAACGCTAGTATTCAGGTTTAAGGATGTGATGACCTTCTCAATCACGGTGGGGGACATGATTTCATACACGTCAAGCTTATCCCCCTTCGGGTTTTTCCCTTCCTGCGCCTCGGCGTAGGAATATTGTATCGTTGTGGAGGCCACATACTGTTGCTTTTGCGACAGTACCATCTGCCCTAGCAAAGCGGCGACCACGATACAAACAAAAATCAACTTCAAATGCTTTCGCACATATTGGATCAAATCAAGAATCGAAACAGACATGTAAACAACACCTTTCCGGCATCTCTATTTGGACAGAATTTTATCTACCTTCTTACTGATATTGCGTAGCTTCATCTTGCTATTTCCCGCCTGCTTATTTTCCTCCCGGGATTTTTTAAAAAGAGAGGAGAAGTATTTACGATCAATCAGTAGAAGCAGAGCCAGCATAACAATGATACCAAATACAAACAAAATACCGCATTTGACAAGCAGTGCGATGTTAAAATAGGAT
>CABSMD010000105.1 GCA_902478725.1 uncultured Clostridia bacterium | reverse complement strand
AAATAATTCCGATCAGGCCGATTCCTGCAATCGCCCTGACATCGAACCCCGCACCGGATATAACGAAGAAAATCATAAAAAGCGGCGGGGTGAACGCGTCAGATACCTTGGCCACGTCGTCGATATCGTCAAATACGTTGGTTAGCATGGCTCCCAGTGCCATGCAAGTCAAAAGCGGAGAGCCGTCGATCAAATTGGCAATCCAGGTGGCGAAAAAAACGAAGGTGACCAGCACGCAGATCCGGTTAGGTGTTTTTTTGAACCAGCGCAGAAAAAAGGTCATGATCACTGCCATTGCTGCACCTAACAGAAACGAAACGATCACCTCATAAAAAGGCTGTAGGATGGATGTTACCGAAATGGCTCCATGTGCTCCCATTGCCTTCACGATGGTTGCTGCAAATCCGAACGCGATCAGGGCCACAGCGTCGTCAAGCGCGACCACGCTCATCAGCATGGAGGTTACCGGCCCCTTCGCTTTGTATTGGTTGATCACCATAATGGTTTGCGCCGGAGCCGTAGCTGCGGCGATCGCGCCGAGCAGGATCGACAGCCGGGTATCCACTCCGAACAAAATCAAGGTGATGGTAACCAGCAACACGGCCCCGAGGGATTCGGTAATGGCCAGCACAATGGGAGTCCAGCCTACCTCCTTAAAATAGCTGAGCTTAAATTCCGTTCCGATGGAGAACGCGATAAATCCCAATGCCATGTCAGAAACGACCGAGAAGCTGTTTACTGCATCCTCGGGAAGAATTCCCAAAACACAAGGCCCCAAAACCAGCCCGGCGATCAGATAGCCGGTCACATTGGGTAGTTTTACGAATTTTCCCAGCCGGCCAAATAACAATCCGGCAAGCAAAATAATAGCTACATCAAAGATGATCTTATTGTTCAATTTGCGGTAACCCCTTTACATAGTCGATTGGAAAGCTGAATACAATGCCGGTGTCCTTGGAGCTCAGGTCTCCAACGACCCGTTCGATGGCGTCTACCGCAGTTTTCAATTGGCCGTTTTCTATGACGGCGAAGATGGTGTTGCTTTTTTGACGCTCCGGGTTGAGCATAGCGCGCAGAGAGCCGAGGAAAGGGATATCCTCCTCGTCGTCGTGGCTGGTCAGTACACGGGCCATCCCAGTGCTTGAGAGCACGGTCGCACCCTTAATACCGGCCTGTAAAAACTCCGTAAGCAGCTTTTCGAGCTTATCGGTCTTGTTCATGACAAAGAATAACAGCCGCATAAAAATCCCCCTGTTCCATAATTTGTTTTCTTAAATTATATCACTCTCTTGCAGGATTGACAAGGGGCGTTCCCTGTAGTAAAATAATGTAAACCGAAAGGGGTGAAGGATATGGATTTTTTTGAATTGATCCAAAAAAGGCAAAGCTGCCGGGCGTACAATGGCCAAGCGGTAGAACGGGAGAAGCTGGAAAGAATTGTGGATGCGGCGCGCATGGCGCCGTCGGCCTGCAACAGCCAGCCATGGCGCTTTATCGTAGTGGACGAACCGGAAAAGGTGCAAAAGACTGCTAAATTACTGCAGGACAAAGTGGTGCCGATCAATCGCTTCACCGATTCCTGTCCGGCGTTTGTGGTGGTATGTGAAGGGAAGGCAAAGCTGTCTGAGAAAGTTTCCGGCCGGTTTAAGGGGCAGGAATTTGCTCAGATCGATACCGGAATTGCTGCCGCGCATCTGTGTTTTGCGGCCACTGAATTGGGATTGGGCTGTTGTATCCTTGGCTGGTTCGACGAAAAAGGCCTCAAAAGCTTGCTGCATGTGCCGGAGTCTGCGCGGATCCGCCTGGTGGTGGCGGTCGGTTATCCGAAGGAAGGGGATCCGATCCGGCCGAAGGCCCGTAAGGAATTGGATGAAATAGCAGGGTATAACCAGTGGTAGGTGCTTAGGACGTCTTGGGTATATGTGTCCTCAAGTACGGGTGGTGGTATAATAAAATCCCTGGCCGCGATCGTTTCGCGGCCAGGGATTTATCTGTCCTCTTCAGAAATTTCAGAAAGTGCCTTAGCAATTTCCATGTCGTAGGTCGGCGTTGCCGCCATGTCACCCAGGGCGACGAGCCCAACAACACGGTTGTCTTCCACCACCGGAAGCCGGCGGATTTGTCTGCTTGCCATAATCCTGCTTGCTTCCGAAACGTCCCAGGATGGTTCGACCGTTTCCACCTGAGTGGTCATGACGTCAGAGGCGGTGAGGCATTTCGGGTCGCGTCCTTCAGCTACCTGTCTGGTCACAATGTCACGGTCTGTGATAATTCCCTTAACCATCCCATTTTTGTCGCAAATGGGGACGGAACCGATGTTGTGCTCTTTCATTAAAAAAGCAATTCTTTCGATCGGTGTGTCCTCTTCCGCAAAAATACAAGGGTCTGTCATAATATCCCTTATCTGCATAAAATCCCTCCGTGATATACAATCCTTTATCACAGATAGGATTCCCATTTTTTTCTGTGCTATGCGCTTTCTAATCAATGATTTTCGTAAATTCGTCCGTTCCAGTGTTTTCATAAACCGCCTTTACGCTGATTCTGTTTTGTTCCGCAAGCAAAACGGCTTTCTGCCAAGACTTTTCGTCTATGATAAGGCTGTAGCTGCATCCTCCTGCGGAAAGCTTATGTGGTGTGTGAATCATGGAACAGCGAATCTGGTTTTTTTCCAGGACCTTGCTCATCCGCTGCGCCGTGGTCACGGATGATAGGACTATATAGTATTTCTTCACCTTTTTCACCTCTTCGTAATGCTGAAAACGTCCTGATTCATACTATGCAGAAAAGGGGTGCGGAGTGCGGACAGGAAAAAGCGTTCTTTCAACGAAAGAACGCCTGAGAAATACTGTTTATTTACTTCTGCTTTTGGCCCGCAGATCATTTTTCAGGATTTTTTTTCGAATGCGGAGATTTTCCGGTGTGATTTCCAATAGCTCGTCGTCGCCGATGAATTCCAGGCATTGCTCCAGACTCATATTTCGTGGTGGCGTAAGCTTTAGTGCGTCATCCGAGCCGGAGGCGCGGGTGTTTGTAATATGCTTTTTTTTGCAGACATTGACGTTGACATCGCCAATCCGGCTGTTTTCGCCGACCACCATGCCCTCATAGACCTTAGTGCCCGGTCCAATAAACAGGGAACCACGTTCCTGTGCGTTGAACAAGCCGTATGCGACCGCGTCTCCCGTCTCAAACGCGACCAGCGAGCCGCGCTGCCGGCCTTGTATATCACCCTTATACGGTTCGTAACATTCAAACATGCTGTTCATGACTGCTGTTCCCTTGGTATCGGTCAAGAGCTGGTTGCGAAATCCGATCAGGCCGCGTGCGGGGATCAAAAATTCCAAACGGGTATAGCCCTGGCTGGTGGGAATCATGTTGGTCATCTCGCCCTTTCTCTGGCTGATCCCTTCCATCACCACGCCGGTATACTCGTCCGGCACGTCGATCATCAATCGTTCAACCGGCTCACAAAGCGTCCCGTCTATTGTTTTAGTGATAACCGCCGGCTTCGATACCTGGAATTCGTATCCCTGCCGGCGCATATTTTCAATTAACACCGAAAGGTGAAGCTCGCCGCGCCCGGATACGGTAAAGGTATCCGGAGAGTCTGTGTCCTCCACCTTGAGGCTGATGTTGGATTCCAGTTCCTTATACAGCCTGTCGCGTATATGGCGCGAGGTCACATATTGCCCCTCTTTTCCAGCAAACGGGCCGTCGTTGATCGAAAAATTCATCGACAATACCGGCTGGTCGATCTCAACAAAAGGCAGTGCCTCAACGCATTGCGGATCACAGATGGTTTCACCAATGTTAATATCTGTGATACCGGAGATAGCAATAATCTCACCTGCTGCTTCCTCTTCTGCCGGCAGCCGTTTGAGTCCCTCATAGGCATACATGCTGGTAACCTTTGCGTTTTTCTGTGTCCCGTCCAGTTTGCATACGGTGACCGGCATACCCACGATGGCGTGTCCGCGTTCCACCTTTCCGATCGCGACTCTTCCGGTGTATTCGTCAAAATCAATATTGGAAACCAGCAGTTGAAACGGCTTGTCCTCCTCGCCCTGCGGCGGGGAAATATAATTGACGATTAATTCAAATAGCGGCTCCAAATCTTTTGCATTTTCATCCTCTGCGCTGATACTTGCCCAGCCGTCCCGGCCGGAGGTGAAGATGACGGGCGACTCAATCTGCTCCTCTGTCGCGTCAAGATCAAGCAATAATTCCAGCACTTCGTCCACCACCTCGTACGGGCGGGCGTTCGGGCGGTCTACCTTGTTGACTACGATGATCGGCTTGAGATCCAAGGCCAGAGCCTTTTTAAGAACAAACCGCGTCTGTGGCATACAGCCTTCGAATGCATCCACCAACAACAACACGCCGTCGACCAGCCGCAGGCTCCGTTCTACCTCACCGCCGAAATCTGCGTGTCCCGGCGTATCGACAACATTTATCTTGATGCCCTTATAATAGAGGGAGGTGTTTTTCGCTAAAATCGTAATGCCGCGTTCCCGTTCCAAGTCATTGGAATCCATTACGCGTTCGACCACCTGTTCGTTGCTGCGGAAAGTGCCGCTCTGCTTTAGCATGGCGTCCACCAGTGTGGTCTTTCCGTGATCTACATGGGCGATAATCGCAATATTTCTGATATTTTCCTTTTTTATCATTCGTTTATTCCCCTTTCCACATCTTAATAGTTTACCACATTTTTAGCAACGATACAACCATCTTGATAAGAAACATTGAAACAAATTACAGGAGTATGATAACCATCGCCGGCCACTCCATATAAATGTTTTATTGACAGCAAATGCCGGAGTGTATTATAATGAAAAAGTACGGATTTATTTGAAATGGGGAAGGGTTGTATGCAAAGAGGGAGCAGAACGGCCGTTTGTGTGTTATATGTCTGTATTTTTCTATGTTCGTTCGTATTGGCCGGCGCTCACGATGGCGGTGCACCTAAAATACGTGTCGGATACTTTTTGCTGGATGGATTTCAGGAAACCTCCGATGAGGGGCTCAAAAGTGGCTATGGATATGATTATCTAATGGAGATAGCGCAGTATACCGGCTGGGAATATGAATTTGTAGATGGGTCGTGGGAAGAATGTCTGTCCATGCTGGAGTCCGGTCAAATCGACATTCTTGGTGCGGTGCAGCGTTCAGAGGAACGTGAGGAAATATTCGATTTTACGCAAAGTGCTGTCGGCAGTGGTAATGCAGTGCTGCTTACCAGTCAAGACAGTCGCTGTCCTATGAGGATTTCGAGTCGTTTGATGGTATCGTTGTCGGATTGATCGAAGGCAGCAGCCGTAATAGCCGGTTTGATGAGTATGCCCAGCGGAATGGGTTTGAAGTAAAAAAGCGCTATTTTGCAACGACAGGAGAGTTGATTCGGGCGCTCGAGGATGGCAAAATTGGTGCTGCCCTCCTGATTTCTTTATATCGTCTAAAAAATATGCGGGTCATTGCGAGATTTTCGCCTGATCCTTTTTATTTTGCAACCACAAAAGGAAACGGGTCTGTGTTACAGGGATTGAATCATGCTATAGAACAGATTGCGCTATCTAATCCCAATTATGCAAGTGAGCTATACAATCATTATTTCGGTCCGACGGTGGGATCCTCCCCGGTATTCACGAATGATGAACTGAAATATATCAGTGAGAAACAAACGGTTACCGGTATCTATAATCCGGCACGTCAGCCGATTGAATACAGTGAGAACAATGAATATAAAGGAATCACAGCCGATATTTTTAAGCTCATTGCAAAGCAGAGTGGCCTTGCTTTTTCCTTCTTGCCGTTTTCGCGGAATTGGGAGGGGCTTGAGGACTGGCAGGTATCGCCGCACGCGGAGATACAAACGGCTGTCAGTCATGACTACCAATGGGCGGAACAGCATAATATAATCCTGACAAAAGCCTATCTATCGATACCGATTGTAAAGGTTATTTCATCCTCCAATTACAATCCGAACCGAGAAGTGGTTGCTATGCCGGAAGGGTATTATATAACGAAACAGGTTGAAAAGTCCAATCCGCAGATACAGGTCAGATACTACAGCACGTTTGAGGACTGCTTTAAAGCTTTGCTAACCGGGAAAGCAAATGCTACCTACACGAATACCTATACGGCTTCTCTGTACCTTAATAACGTGCGGTACACAAGTCTCCTGTTTTCGGATACCGCAAACCTGACGGTGGATTTGGCTGTGGGTGTCAGCCGGGGCTCCGACCCGCGGCTTCTATCCATTCTTAATAAATCTTTGGCCAGCATTTCTGAGGACGAAATGAATGACATTATCATCTCTCATACCTCACATGTGGGGAGGGGTGATTTGATTGATTTCTTCTATTCCCATCCCATCGAATCGATTATCGGGGCAACGGCCATTTTTCTGCTGGTCCTTTGCCTGCTGATTTATCTCTATATTTTACGAAGCCGTCATGCCCATAAGATGGAAGAGATGCTCTACAATGATTCACTTACAGGACTTTATAATCAGGTGGGTTTTGAAAAGCGGGCTGGGGAATTGATTCGTGATAACAAGGACAAGGCCTTTGTCGTTGTCGATTTTGATATTAATGCCTTTGAAACGCTGAATGCCTATTTTGGATATGATACCGGCGATCAAATCCTTATGCGTATCGCGACTGCCTTACAAGACGAATGTGGTGTGGATGAGGTATGCGGGCGTATCTCGGCCGATCGATTTGTCTGTCTTTGGGTCAGTCAGGGAGTGGAGACTGTTACAGCGCGCATTCACCGATTCAATGAGGAAGTGCGACTACTCTCAAACGATACCTCGATCCTGCTCAGCTATGGGTTTTATGAGGTAACGGATCGGACGCAACTGGTCAGCTCGATGGTGGATAAGGCGTTGACTGCAAAGCGAAGGATTAAAGGAAAGCACGACCGTTTTGTGGAACAGTATGACGAGAGACTTCACCGGCAGATGTTGGCGGAAAATGAAATGGTCACCCACATGACATCCGCATTGGAAAATGGTGAATTCATCCCCTTCTATCAGCCCAAATACGATATCCAGACGGAGACGGTCGTCGGGGCCGAAGCATTGGTAAGATGGCGCCGCATGGATGGAACATTTGTTTCTCCAATCCGTTTTATCAGTTTGTTTGAAAAAAACGGGTTGATTGTCCAACTTGATCTATATATGCTTAAAAGAACCTGCTGCCTGCTTCGTTCCCTGTTGGACGACGGGCAGACGCCAGTGCCTGTTTCCGTGAATTTTTCCAGAGTACACCTCTATGACAAAGAATTTGTCGAGAAACTGACCGAAATTGTGGCATCGTACCATATTCCGCCACAATTAATCCAGATTGAGGTAACTGAATCCTCTGTTTCGGAAAGTACCGTCGATATTGACTCTATCTTTGCCTCGCTGCATCGTGCTGGTTTTAGCATTGCAGTAGACGATTTTGGAAGTGGCGAATCCTCCCTGGGTATGCTAAAGGACCTGCCGGTGGATGTTGTAAAGTTGGACAGAAGTTTTCTGGATGATAATTGTAAAACAGATAATGGAAGGTATATTTTAGAAGGTATCCTATATGCAATGAACAAAATGAATGTGGTAACCCTGGCGGAAGGGGTAGAGACGGCTGAACAACTTAACTTTCTCACACAATGCGGCTGTGACGAGGTACAAGGATACTATTTTGCAAAACCGATGGGGGAGGATGATTTTGTCCGACTGTTAAAGAAAGAGAGGACCCATACAATATGCAGCGGCAGATCGTCCAGTCTTTTCCGTAAAAGCCCTTATGGATTGGTAGAGACACAAAATCTTTTAAATGCGGTAACACAATTGTATCCATTGGTTATTTCAGTTAATTTGACACAAAACAGTTATTTCATAATGGAGCATCGGGGGTTCTGTTCCGTCAGGGCGCCTGAGAATGGAGAATATGATCAACTGTTATCATTTGGTAGATCGGTTGTTCATCCTGATGATCAGGATGGCTTTGTGTATAATTTGTCCAGAGAAAATTTGTTGGAGCTCTATAAAAACGGGAATCGGGTGCTGACGTTTCGGTCAAGGCAGAAAGGAGGAGAAGAGGAGCGTTGGTTCCATGTGATAACACATGTCCTTTTTATCGACAATCCTAATCAAGGTGATGTGTTGGAAATCACGATGTCCCGAGTGAATGATGAAGCATAAAACACCCGCCTGTCTTTATAGAGCAGGCGGGTGTTTAACTCTTAAAATTATGTAATATTTATCCTCCTTATGTCAATGCCTGTATATATTGCTTTACGCTCTGATAATCCTTCTTGACCTGCTTAACCAACACAGCGGAATCATCGGATATTTTTCCATCACGCAGGGCATCTTCCAAAGCGAAAGACGATTCGTATAGGTTAGTCAGTCCCAGATTAGCTGAAATACCC
>CABSMD010000104.1 GCA_902478725.1 uncultured Clostridia bacterium | reverse complement strand
GTCCATGAATTATAAAAATATCACTATCACAAAGCATACGCTTCATTTCCGATTTTGTCAGTGAAGTAAAGAAATTGGTATACGGCATCTCATTAAAATGATTGAATATTGTCGTTTGAACAGGTGTAAAATATGAATTTCTATTTACATTGTCCTCATTAAGTGCAAGCAATTTATATTTAAATTCTTTATATATATCTAATACCCACTCATCCCGATAACTATTATTTTGAATATAATCACCTTGGACGAGCTTAACACCATTGGAGGAACTCGACGAATCTGTAGCAAGTACATAACCGCTGCCCGTTTGGGACGTCAGCTTGTATGCGCCGCTCGGTGTTGTCTCGACTTTCCACTTCATTCCGTTCGTTACCGAACCGCTCCGCAGCACGATGTCAACGTCAAGTCCAGAAGAATCGTTGATTACGCCGAGATAGTATGGTGTACTGGAATTGGCCGACTTGATTGAATACTTCCCATCTCCGAGATGCGTAAATATCCATCGCTGTGTGTGTCCACTGTGAAATTCCCACTGGTGTATTTTGGTCCCATTCGCCATCGTCTGATTTTCTATATCGGCATAAGCCTCTGTTTCCTTGTTTTTTAGAAAATAGGTACCTTCCGGAATAGCTGTAACTTTGAATATCATCGAATACGTTTGATTCTGCATTACAATATTGACTGTCGCACCATTTTCATTGGCCGAGACACCGACAACCGTATTTCCACCGTCAATCGTAACGCTTTTTTCGGATGCGCTTCCAAGTGCCAAGCTGTAATTTTGTTTGATGCTGCTTCCGGAATAATAAGCCGGGATAATACCCATCATAGTTAGGCCCATCCTCTGCTCAGGCGCTATCCATTGAGATACACTGCTGATTCTGCTCCCCGTTGAGGAATCATACAGCAGAATACCGCTGGGAGGATTGGAGACTTTTTCAAATGTCCATAGCTGCGTCAGTGCGGAGCTGAAGCTCTGCACACAAATGTTTGTGGAGTTTGATGTTGACTGTGACGCCAGAGCCAATGCTTTGGAGGCACTGCCATTGTTATATAGTGCAAACCTGCCGCCAGATACGCCATTTATCGTCCACTTGGCATAGGAAGCTACCCCGCTCGTTGTATCTGTTGTTCCAATGGAATAAATATCCACATTGCTGCCTGTGACATCCAGTCCCATATTCAGTTTATGCATTGGGCGAATGCTGTAATAGCCATTTCCAAGATATTTTATTTTCCATAATTGGCGTAAACGAGATGGATCGCTTGTGTATTTTGTGTATTGATACACATTTGTCTGGCTCTTGATATTTCCATTTTCCACATTTACATACTTATTACTGTAGCTATTTTTTATATAATAAACGCCATCCGCCAATTTAACATAAACCGTACAGGTATCCGTTTTGGTAACGCCTGAGCTGTTTTTATAGGTAACAGTTATGATTGCAGTGCCCGGATTGACACCGGTAACTTTTCCACCGCTTACCGTTGCGATATATGTATTATTGCTGCTCCAAGTCACTGTATACCCAGTTGTAGACATATTGGACGTAAGCTGCGTTGTACTGCCAACGGATAATGCGACCGTTTCCTGCTGTAATTGAATATCCGGCATTGGAGTAGGATTATTATACGTCACAGTCAAACTCGGACGATATTCACTCGAACGGTTATACGAGCAGATCGTCTTAGAAATATTTGTCGAACCGTTTTCAATCGAACTGGATGCTTTGAACACAATTCCTCGGGTTGCTGAATAGGTTCCGTTTTTCCATCCCTTTACCGCAGACGTGATGTCAAATGCATAGCGATGCGGCTGCGATGTCCCACGAGCAGACGCACTGGTGCCATTGGCGTACGAAATCGTCCGTGATGAGAGTGATGCAGATGCATAATTGGTCGAACCGGTGTTCGACCAGTTGGCCGTAGATTCGCTCCACACATTCCCGGTATAGGTATGCGCGTACACTGTCAGCGCATCATCCTCACACATCAGATCGCGCAGTTCGACTGTTGCACTCGTGATTTGCGATGCGCTGTCGATGGCAGACAGACTTAGAGCCGGAAACCGCATCAAAATACGTGAAATGCCGTATGTCGCGCGTTTGCCAACCGTCAATGACCATGAATCGCCGTCCGAACCCGACAAGCTGTTCAGTGTAACGTCCTCGATAGCACCTGCACCGTTCGCATCGTAGTTCACGCTGATCGTGGGATCGATGCGAATCGGATATACCGTGCGCTCATCCCTCAAATAATCCGCATCCACGTGGATCGTGAGCTTGTATTCCTCGTTTTCCCGGATGGTTTCAGCAGTCATGCTGCCAAAGGTATTGTTTCGCTCGTCTGCAGTGAAAATGATGATGTCGCCCAAATAGGCTCTGGTTTCACCATCCGCACCGACAAGGCGGAATCCTTCACCCTGCCCGACCAGCTTCAGGCCACCCGTATAGAGACGGAACGTGTATTCCGTCTGTCCGGTGTATTCGCTGACGACAATATCTTCCTTAAAACCGTTGTAGGTCGGTGTGTATTCTAAGATGGTGGATGCATCATACACATACGCGACCGACTTCCCCTCGTTTGTGGTTGAAGCCGTTGCGGAAATCTGTGCAAGCTCCGTATCCGTCAAGGCATTCACTGCCTGTTGCGGAACGGTTGGCTGAGCGGAAAGCACAGTTTCGGAAAATTCGGGCACAAGCCGCAGCTCGATCTCGCTATTCTCATATGTAAGCCGAATGCCATCCGACAGATTTTTGGGGAAAAGAGAAACGACGTCTGTATCTGCCGTGAAGTAGCCGATTTCCGCTTTATGAGAAAGCGCCAAAGATTTGTCACGAACAACGCCGCTGCTGTCCACATACTTGACGGGATACTCGAATACGCGCATAACTTTGGAACCGTCTGAACGGGCAAAAATCAACGTATTCAGGTTGGGTTCTTCATTGTTCAAGCGTGCGACATAACCGTTGTCGAGTGCCTCCGCTTGGGTGATAATGGAATGAAATTCCGGTATGGCATCAGATATGCTTTCAATGGGTTCTGCCGATAACGCGTCATTAGGCAACGCATCTTCAGCCGTCACTTGAGAAGATTCGGCGGGTAAGGACACCGCTGCCGCCCAGCCTGATACCGGTAGGCAGGTAGCCAGCAATGTCAAACACAGCAAAAGGGATAACCATCGTTTTTTACAACTTCCTGCATTCATGTTTGTTTCTCTCCTTTTATTTTGTTTATTCTATATATTCATCCTCTCGGTCTTGTTTCAGAGTAAATATAGGCAATCCGAACGATTTTTGTCATATATTATTCTATTTATTGTTGCTATATTCATAATATCAAATGTTATGAGGTTTGTCAATATGTTTCAGAAAAATAGTAAACATGCTACCGATTTGTACGCTTTTGACAATTAAAATCCCACAAAGCTTTTGGCCTTGTGGGATTTTAGCTTCACTGTCGGTGATGATTTCGGCGATTTTCGTTTTAATATGTAATGCGAAGCACAACCTCCTTCAATACATTGGTATAGCCGCTGTCTCCGAACAAGACAAGCTTGTAATTTCCCAACGGCGTATTACGAAGCGAACCCGTATCCACGTCTACGACATTGGCGTGCAGATACACCGTGCCATTGGCCGGAAATGCACTTGAAAATTCTGCGTACATAGACCACTGCGTACCGGTTGACGTATATACCCACATACCCGTAGAGCAGGGATTATAGTTTGTCGTGCCTGCAGGATACAGACCGATCCACGCGTCCTTGTTTGTTACACCGTAAAAATCAATTTTGATTTCGTCTTCCATTTCATATACAGTCGGGCCGATATTGATTCCGCTGCCGGAAGCTGAGGCAGCTGTGTACTGTGTCAGAATGTCAGTATGCTGATAGGTCGCTGCGAGCTGCTTAGTAGCTGCCGAATTGTATCCCTCATCAAGATATAGAACGACCTGATAGGCAGACGGAATGGAGATTTTTGCATCTGACGCATCAAACCGAAGATGCGTGACGTAATGCAGATCGCCGTAATTCCGCCGGGAAGTAACCTCTTTTGTAGCATAATGCCACAGGATTGACGGGCTTGAATCCGAACCTGTAGTCCCGTTTTGATACAGGCCGATCCACGCGTCTTCTTCTATGTAACCGTCGATGGTTACGTCAATCAAGCCATCTGCATACAATGCCTTGCTGATCTGTGGATAAACAACCTGAAAGGTCAATGTATCGATTGCTTGCGTGTTCCCGTCATCTGCAAACAGCTTTACCTGATATGTACCCGGGGATAAGATTTGCGGATGATCCAAGAGATATGATTTGGCGTCCAGGTATACCGTTGCGATTGCACCCGGGGGATCTTCACGGTCATGCGTGCCGCTTCCGACATAACACCAATTGTTTAAGCTGTTATCGGAAGAAGTAGGAAATGCTGTGGAATAAACGGCGACATGGGCGTCCAGATAATTATCGCCGCTCAGCCCTTTCACGGTGATGCGAATCGGCTCTCCGGGATGATACACGCTTTTGTTCAATTGCAGTCGGCCGCTGGTAGATGTTTGATATAAATTATCACATGTATAGGAAATAAAGGGAAGCTTTCCGTGACTGTCCCATTTCCTTGCCGGTTCCGATTCATCGGGCAACGGCTCACTATCCAATACCACTCTTGTAATCTGCACGCCGCTGTTCCATTTTGGAGTACATTCAATGGCATAGCCGCCGCCGATATACATTCCGCAATGTTCATCCTCTATATACAAAAACTCTCCTGGCATTATACTGTCATAAGAAGTGAATATATTACTGCGTGAAGCCTTCGGACAAAGTTCCCATAATCCCGACTGGTTTACCTCTTCATTTTCATTATAATTATATTCGCCGTTGTCCCACTCCCATAAAAACAATGCTTTAACCATTCCGGAGCAATCGAAGGCGTAATAATTATATGGAACTCGTTTCTTGTTTTGTTCCGCTCTGTCTGTATTGCCGGAAGTACTGTTTATCGTATTTTCGATTAGATCACACGAAAGCGGCTGTCCGACCGTCCCGTTGACATATACCGTATTGTATTTCGTGGCAAGCTCGACCAGTTTTTCCACCGCTTCTGCGTTGTTCATACGCGGCGTCGTAAAATCTGACGGAGGGTATTCAGAACTTTCTGCCGTTAAAACAAGAGGAAAAGAGCAGCACAGCAAAACGAGAACCGTCATGAGAACGCAGATTTTTTTTAAGGCAACACCGCATAACAGCGGATGAAGATCGCTGTTAGTCAGTTGCCGAGCAGAAAAGCCATTCGACTTCCGCATATCCGCTCTGATAGGTGCACCGGATCAAGCCGCCAGACGGGAAGGTCTGTCAGCCAGAATCAGGTTCGCCAGAGCGAACAGCATATTCAGTTTCGCCGTCTGCTTTCGCAGACCTCGGTAGCGTGTTTTTCGGTATCGAAGCTGCCCTTTGACGACAGCAAATACATGCTCTACCTTGGCTCTCACCGATGATTTTTCGTGTTCTCTTCGTTTCATCTGCGCCTGCGAACGTTTGGAATTTTTCTTGTATTGGGACGGTCGGCGATTGACTTTGTACCGGATCTTTTTGCCCTGCTTGTTTTTTGTGACGGCATCTTCCCGCTTTTCGGCTCCAAGATAGCCGCTGTCACCGTAAACGACCTCTTCTTCGCCTGTTAACAGCTTTGAGGTCATGCTGACATCGTGTTCGTTGGCTCCGGTTACTTCCAAGGTGTGAACGATCCCACTGTCTTTATCTACCCCAACATGTGCCTTGTATCCAAAATACCAGTCTGACCCTTTTTTCACCGAGTGGGCATCCGGATCCCGCTGCTTCTCCTTGTTTTTGGTCGAACTTGGCGCCTCAATGATAGTGGAATCCACGATTGTCCCCTTCTTGAGGATCAACCCCCGGTCGGCCAGGGTTTTTACTACGAGAGCAAAGAATTGTTCATGAATGTGGTTGTTTATGAGCAGGTTGCGGAATCTGCCGATGGTGTCTCCGTCCGGAATCTGATTGCTGGATTCCACACCGCAGAAATCCGAAAAAGCCCGGCTGTCGATGACCTCATTTCGAGTGCCTTCGTCGGACAGGTTGTAGAGATTTTGCAGAAGATGAATCCGCAGCATCAACTCCAGGTCGTAGGGCTTATTTCCGCGCTTTCCCTCATAGTAGCACGGTCTGACCAGCTCCTCCAGCTCTCCCCACGGCATGATTCGTTCGATCTGTTCCAGAAATTCTTTCTTATGCGTTTTGACTTCTTTCAATTCGTCGCTAAAAAACGACAGATTTATTTGTTTGTTCATACCCTTATTTTACCACTTTTTTGTAATCTTTTCTACTGCTTCGTCTTTGTGCGGTGTTGCCTTAAACTAAAAATTTATATAATTATAGCTCGATCCCCCGCGCAGTTAAATGCACAAAACTAACTTTATAGAGCACATAACCCGCTAAATGGCCTCATATGCCTTGGGCCCGGCCTGGACCGCGCATAACCTGGGACAATCTGGAGGCCTAAAGCAAGCTGGTTTACAGCATGTATCTGCTTAAAGCCGGGCGCATTTTTCAGCTTGCGCGAACCGCATATGATATGCTGTTATCAGACGGCCTTTTAAAAAGGCCCGGCACTTATATATTAAGCCCTGCCTTGGGCATTATTTTGGAGGTAAATATGCAGAAACGAGAATATCTTGTTCAGTTAGAAATCAAGGGAGCAGAGGCTATAGTGCAGGAGCGGGTGGTATTTATCCAGAACGACGCCGCTTCGGGCAGACTGCGCCTGCTTATAACCCTCAACAGCGAGCCTTATCCTTTAGAGGGGCTTTCGGGCGAAATAGCGTTTTTGAGGCCGGACGGCCAGGTAATTATAGGGGGACTGACCTTTGACGAGAGCGGAGCATATTACGATGTGCAGAGCAGCGAATTATACTGCGCGGGCACAGTAAACATTTCGGTCAATCTCTATGACAGCACCAGCCGGCTGACCTGCGCCCGCTTCCCCATGTATGTTGAACAGGAGCTGGATACCACTGATGCGGTAGACGCGTCCCTGGCTTACCCTACCATACTTGAGCTGCTCAACTCAGTAGACGATTTGGAAGAACGCACCGATGATTTGGAGGACCGCACAGTTGTTTTGGAAGAACAGCTGACAGCCGGAGAACTTACAGGGGACAGCGCGTATGAAGTCGCCGTCAAAAACGGCTTTGAAGGCACTGAAACTCAATGGCTGGCCTCTCTCAAGGGTGCAGACGGGGCAGATGGAGCGGACGGCGAAGACGGGGCAGACGGCGAAAACGGAAAAAGCCCATATATAAACGACAGCGGCCAGTGGGTCATATATAACGACGATACCGGTCAATATGAGAATACACAGGTATCAGCCGCGGACAGCCTGACGGCCTCTGACATCCCCACGCAGAGCGGCCTGAACGTACAGAGCGAGCTGGATATACTGTATTCCTTGCTGCCCGGTTCAGATATGGAGGTAGACGGTTACTTCCAGGCTGAAAACGCTGCGGCAGCGCTGCTGCCCGGAAATGAAGAGACTTTTATAACGGTATACGGCCAGAATTTATTGTATCCTGAAGACTCTTATGTAGCCGGAGTGCCCAGCTTAGTCTCCAACATCATTGATCCAAGCCAGGCCGCGCAGATAAATTCGCTGACCCCAATACTTATCAGCTTTACACCTAACGTTATAGGGCAGGGGGTTACATTTACTTTCCCCGGTCTGCCTACGGGCATATACTATGTATCCTTTGTATCCTCCACCGATATCTCAGTCTCCATGTATGTAAAAAAGACGGACGGTACATTGCAGCTTTTAAGCAACAATTTGGGCAGTCCCTCCCAGACTGTTACCATCAACGGCACAGTGGACGCCGCAACGGCGGTGGAGCTTTATGTTGCTTTTGCTGTAGGCAGCAATACGTCCATAGGATCGCCCACCAACATTACAATGTTCCAGCTTTCCCAAAGCTCCGCCTCCCTTCC
The DNA here is from genome assembly GCA_902478725.1 of uncultured Clostridia bacterium. GTDB lineage: Bacteria > Bacillota > Clostridia > HGM11514 > HGM11514 > CABSMD01. The sequence continues at coordinate 424 of CABSMD010000104.1, read as the reverse complement.
CTCTCCTCAGCGCAGCATCTTAATAGATACCCGCGCTTCCTCCCAAAACAAAACCTCTCTGGGTCTCTGGCCTTCCTGGGGCGTTTGGGGCAGGGCCACACAGCAGGCGCAGCTACGTCTTATTTCCCCTATACCGTCTGCTTAAGCGCATTTTCCTATTTCCCCGGCGGGAATATACCTGCAAAAGCCGTCCTCTTTCAATTAATTGGGAGGGGGCGGCTTTTTTTACATATAAATTTTGATATTTCCCGAAGTCTGTTAATTATTTCAGCTTTTATGCGGCGCGGGGTGGGCACGTTTCATAAAAAACGGGATGCAGCATGCTGCAAAGGGCAAAAATTATCCATAAATAGTGAATTAGGCCGCCGCTTTTATATGTTCAGCAAAATTTATAATTTATTAATATAATACCATTACACAAGGG
>CABSMD010000103.1 GCA_902478725.1 uncultured Clostridia bacterium | reverse complement strand
GAATCCATGGGGAGTATTTTCTCCGTGAGGAAGGCAAACGGTTTTGTGTCAAAGCCGTGGTTGACAAATTGGAAGACAGAAGGAAACAGGCGCAGGAAACCTTTCATTGCGATACCTATGACGATTATCAAAAGCTTTACGACCGCAATGACATTGATCTGGTGATTAACGCTACCTATTCTTATCTGCACTCCCCCATCACCTTGGACTTTTTGCAGCATGGCTTCCACGTCATAGTGGAGAAGCCGTTTGCGCGGTATGTTCATGAATGCGACGATATGATTCAGGCGGCAAAACGCAACCATGTTATGCTCGCAGTATTCCAGCAATCCCGCTTTGCGCCCTATTATCGCAAAATCAGGGAAATCGTTGACAGTGGTGCGCTTGGCCGGATTATCCAGGTCAGTGTAAACTATAGCTCATTTGGTAGACGTTGGGACTGGCAGTGCTGCCAGGATTATTACGGTGGAAGCCTGCTCAACACCGGGCCGCATCCTATGGATCAGGTGGTTGACCTGCTGGATTATGACGGAATGCCGGTAGTTTTTTCAAGGTTGGACCGCGTCAATACCTTTGGAGATGCCGAGGACTATGCAAAAATCATCGTGACCGCACCGGAAAGGCCTTTGTTTGACATTGAGGTCAGCTCCTGTAATAACTATGCAGAGGATATTTATAAGATACAGGGTAGCAACGGCAGCCTTAGGGCAAGCATGAAGCACTGTGAATGGAAATATTTTAAGCCGGAAGAGCTGCAAAAACAGCATTTGATTCTAAATCCTCTGACTGATGAAAATGGTAAACCAGGTTATTGCAGGGAGGAAATCAAATGGTACGAAAACAGCTGGGACGCTGCGGAAGGACACGCCTTCGGCAGTGCTGTAGATACTTATTACAAGCATGTTTATGAGCATTTGACAAACGGCGTGGAATTTCCGGTCAAAAATGAAAAGGTAAAACAGCAGATCGCCATTGCCGAGGTCGTGCATAACCAAAATCCGCTGTCAAAATTTGTAGAAAGGGAGGCGTTTTAATGTATCGTGTTGCTATTTTGGGTTCCGAAAATTCACATGCGATCAACTTTGCAAAGCTGTATAACGGCGGACATCCGATGAGGAACGGTATAGGCTATCATGACATCCGTGTCGTCGGCGCATATGGACCGGATGAAAAAGCCAATGAACAACTGCTGGAGGAAGGCGGGGTCGAATACATAGCGGACAATTATACCGACTTTTTGGGCAAGGTGGATGCCATCATGATTACTGCCCGCCATGGCGGACAGCATCTGCACTATGCCGAACCTTATCTGAAAGCCGGTATCCCGATGTTTGTGGATAAGCCAATCACAATTGAAGAGGAGGAAGCGGTCTCCCTTGTGCGCATGGCAAAGGAGAAAGGAATTCCATTATGCGGCGGTTCCTGCTGCGGAGGCGTAACAGCGACACAATCACTGAAAAAGCTGGTGGCGCATCCGAATGAACATTTGGGCAGCGTGATAGGCGGTACAGTAGCCGCACCGATCAACATGAGAAATGAATATGGTGATTTCTTTTTCTACTCCCAGCACCTCGTCCAGATTATGCTGGAGATTTTCGGATACGACCCGTTGGAGGTATGTGCTTATGGCCGGCAGGAGTCGATTTTAAGCATCAACCGCTACCATGATTATGACGTGACCGGGCAGTTTGGCCCCCACGAATATGCAGCTTGTATATTTGGAAGCAACAGCAATGTTTATAGCCCCATCGACATTGCAACCGACGGCTATGCCCGGGAAGCCGAGGTATTTGCCGAAATGGTGCGAAGCGGACGCATGAAGCAGAGCTATGAGGACTTCATCCAGCCTGTGTTTGTTTTAAACGCGCTTCATCGTTCCCTGCAAAACGGCGGAAGGATGGAAAAAGTCTATTCCATATGACACAGGCTAGATGCAGCCGAAGAGATATTAAAAATTGTTTTATCTAAATTTGATTGCTCAATAAAAAGGCAGTGTCATTTTTAAAATGACACTGCCTTTTTGAAACAATACTATGCCGTATGCGCTCTGTTTTTTCTTCGCTGCCAAGATACCCAAAGCGGTCCTGCGATACAAACACTGGAATAGCAGCCGCAGATAAGTCCGCAAAGCATGGGCAACGAAAAGGTAACCATAGAGGTAATCCCGGTAAACTTAGAAAAGAGGAACACCACCAGGATACACAATACAGTCGTGACCGAGGTATTGATCGAACGGGACAAGGTTTGGGATATACTGTCGTTTACCAACTCCACAACGGGCGTTTTTGGGGACAGTTGTTTGTTCTCCCGAATTCTGTCGTAGATAACAATGGTATCGTTGATCGAATACCCTATAATGGTGAGAACGACTGCCACAAAGGAATCATTGAGTGGAATACCCATCAAAACAAAGGTAAAGAACACGATCACAACATCATGCGCCAGCGCGATAAGCGCCATCACACCGGCCGACAAACCGGATATGCGGCTAAACCGAATCCAGACATACACCGTAATCAAGATAGCGGACAAAATAATCGCTATGATCGAACGGTTCATCGCGGTTTTTCCAATGTATGGCTCTACCATATAGGACTCTGATAACTGCATCCCGGCATCCGGGAACAGTTCATTTAGCTTATCCCCCAGGGCCGCCTGCTCCTGCGGCGTAATTCCGGTGTTACCCGCCAGAGTCAGGACGATCTTATTCTCTCCGGTTGCCAGATCTTGTGTCACCTGCGCACTGACCGGGCGGTTTAACTGTTCCTCCACAGCGGCGGAAGCCTGCGCGGTATCGATCTCACCCGCATAGGTATATTTGAGCATAGCGCCTCCTTTAAATTGTGTGTCCAGCTTCACGCCGCCGGCAAAGCTTGCCACAAGCCCCACGACAATGATCACCAAGGAGATTGAATAGGCAAAATACCTGTTTTCATAAAACTTCCGTCGTTTCCTATCATGGGGTATTTTATACAGCTTAAGGTTTGTAAATGGGCGGAACTGCACCAAAGAGGACGACATAAGTCTCGTGGCAAGAATTCCCGCCACAAAATTTAAAATAATTCCGGTCAGTAAGGTGTAACCAAAGCTCAGCATCGTGCCGGAGCCAAAGATCATCAGGATGACTGCTACAATCGCGCTGGTCAGATTACCATCAAAGACTGCTGAAAACGCTTTATGGTAACCGGACTGGATTGCCTGACGCAGGCTGCTCCCCTTTTTGAGTTCCTCTCCGATCCGTTCTGATATAATGACGTTAGCATCGACCCCCATACCCAACGATAGGATGATACCTGCGATGCCGGGCAGCGTCAGGGTAAATTGCGGAACAGAAAGAGCCAGCAACTGTCCTGCCATCTGCAGGGCAAGCGCAATGCTGCTCACAACACCAAGCAGGCGATAGTTCGCAATCATAAACAAACATACCAGGATAAAGGCAATCAGACCGGCCTTCACCATCATATCCAGCGCGCCGCTTCCCAGCGTCGGGCTGATCGAGCTATGGTTTTTGGTGGTCATGGAAAAAGGCAGTGCACCGGAATTAATCTTATCGGATAGCTCCTTCGCTTCCTTTGCGTTTGCCATCCCTGTGATCATCGCCGTACCGCCGGTAATCTGCTGTTCAACCGTCGGATTGGAGATCAGCTCTTCATCCATATAGATACCGATCTGCTGATTGACTAGCCGGCCTGTTGCGTCGGCAAACAGCTTACTGCCTTCACTGTCAAATTCCAACGACACAATGTTTCCGCCGTTTTGCTGGTCAATGGCAGGTGAGCTCTTTTTTACATGTTTCCCTTCTAGCAAAACGTTGCCCTGGCTATCGCGAAAGGTAAGCTTCGCCGTCTCTCCGAGTTCGGCAATGGCGGATTCGGGATTAAAGTCCGTTTCGTCCGACTTCCATGGAAAACGCACGATAACCTGTCCATTCTCTTTATCGACCGTTACCTCACGGTCTAAGATGTTTTGTGCGTCTAGCCGGCTTTCGATAACAGTGCGGGCAGAATCCATCTCATCCGCTGTGGGGGCGCGGTCGAGGCCGACCGGTTCAAATACCGCGTCTACGCCGCCGCGGATATCGATACCATAGCGCATCTGGTTTGCGCCCTTCAGCGGTCCAAAGCCAAAAAAGGCGAGATAAACAATTACCGCAATACAGATTACCGTAATAAAAAAGGTTCCTTTATTTACTTTTGTCCATTTCAAAATCGATTCCTCCAAATATTTTTTAATATGCGATATTTAGAGAAATACGGGATTTTTGTCCATCCTTATCATGAAAATAGAGAACCGCACGATGGATGCATACATGTGTTTTTTGAAGGAGTAATACAACAAGATAAGATTTGAATAGTAAAAGAATTCCAAAAAGCAGTAGCACAAAGAAGAGCAAAAAGCCCCTGTTTAAGTCATCCTGCCTTTTATTGGCCCGTTCTATGGCCAGTTCAGACATACTGAAGGTACGCAGAGCGCCAAAAGAAGCCATTCCCTGCATCCGTTGAGAAAAGGAAGCAGAAGACTCCACTCCGAACTCATAAGAAGGAGCGTCAAAGCCCGTCAGAAACGCGGACAGGAAAGCAAATACAAGAAGCAGTATCAATATTCCGTGTACCGTACAAGATTTTAATCGCATCGCTTTCCCCTCCCCCATTTATTCCTTGTTTATCATTATACTACGGCTGTGACAGATATGCAAGGAATAAAATTTTAATATTCAGTTGAAAAAAGGAGGAATGTTTAGTATAATTGTTTCAAGTTATATAAATTGGAGGTTATTTATGGACAAGAAACAGTTTGTACAGGATCTGATATCCAAGATGACGATTGAGCAAAAGGTAGGACAATGCTTTGTCATTGGCTATGTCGGCTCGATCGTCACACCGGAGATCATCAACAGGATTAAAAAATACAATCCGGCCGGTATCCGCGCTGGATTGATGTGGCGTATCCGCACTGTCAAACACGATCCTAACGGCACGAACACTGACTATGCCTACCGGCTGCTGCGTCCCTTCACCGGTACGATGAAGGATTTTTTGCCGGATATTCCCGTACCGCATTTCACCAACGAAGAGTTCTGTGAATACGTCAATACCTTAAAACAGGCGGCGCTCGACCGTGAACTCGGCATCCCGTTGCACTTCACCTTCGACTTTGAGGGGGATGTAAGCGCTGATTATTACCGCGGCGGTGTTAAATATTTCCCCAGCTGCATGGGAATCGCCAACAGCAAAGATCCGAAGATGGCCTATGACGTAGCGTGGGCGGTTGGCCGCCAGTTGGCGCCGCTGGGTTTTAGCTGGATCCATTCCCCGGTTTTGGACGTCAACACCAACCCCAGAAATCCGGAAATCGGCACACGCAGCTATGGCGAGGACCCGGACGAGGTCATTACCTATGCAATCGAGGCGTTAAAGGGATTCCGTGACGCAGGCATTATCGCAACCGGCAAGCATTTCCCGGGACGTGGTCCGTCGGCGGCCGATGCGCACCATGGTCTGCCAGTAATCAGCGAGCCGAAGGAAGAACTGATGCGGCATTTAGAGCCTTACCGCGCATTGATCAAAGCCGGCCTGCCTGCAATTATGACAGCACACACGGCTTATCCGGCATTCGATGACTCCGGTCTTCCGGCAACACTGTCCAAGCCAATTTTGACCGATATCCTAAAGGGGGAAATGGGTTTTGAAGGGGTTATCACGACAGACGAGATTACTATGGGCGGAATCATCCAGAAATTCGATGTGCCCGAGGCCTGTCTGCGCGCTATCAACGCCGGATGCGATCTGGTACTGCTGCGCGATGAGGGCGGCCTGATCGATGATGTTATGCCCGCTTTGGCACAGGCTGTGCGTGACGGACGTCTCAGCGAGGAACGCTTAAACGACGCGATCACGAGAACCCTCAGCGTCAAGTACGATTATGGTTTCTTTGACCAAGAACAGATCAAAGATCCCGCAAAAGCAAGCGATGGCATCAACGATCCCAAGGTCGCACAGATCGCACAAAAAGCGGCGGCTGAAGCGGTAAACGTAATCCGTGACGAAAACAAGGTACTGCCGGTTGCAAAGGGCAAAAAGGTGTTGCTGGTTTACCAGGTTAACCCCTTGCATGAGCGTACCAATACCCAGCAGTGCAACCCCGCGACCCCGTGGCTGGAAATGCTGAAAAAGTCGGACGATGTGTATGCGGTTGAAACCACTATGAAATATTCGGAAGACGACCGCAAGCGCGTATATGAACGGATGAACGAGGCGGATATTATCGTCATCACCAACTACTTCGACAGAAGAAGTCCGGAAAGCGGCAATAGCTTTGTGAAGGAATTGCACGAAAAGACCGACAAACCGATCGTCGTCCTCACGAATTCGCCCTATCCATTCACGGTATTACCGGAATACAAAACGCTCATCTGTTCCTATAGCTCTTCTGTAGAGAGTTCCAAGGAAATTGCAAATAAGATTTTTGGCTGAATCATTCGGTCAAATATTTGGTTCAGTTAAACATCAGCGGCGTTTCTCTATAAGAGAAGCGCCGCTTACATAAAAGGGAGGTTCCTATGAAAAGAATCGCCATATTTTTATTGACGCTTACACTGTTGTCTTGTCCTGCTGTTTTTGCAGACCAGTCCGGCGTAGAAATTCTATATCCATCCACAATGGAAGAAACAATAGCGCCCGGCCGTGATTTCTATGTGATCGGTACCTATGACCAAACGCTGGGCATTCAAAAAATAACTGTTGAACTGCTGGATAAGGATGGCAAAACGGTGCGCACCGTTTCCAGCGGTAATGCCGATTTCAATACCGCACACGAATCGTTGAATGCCTTTCATACCGAATCGAATGCTTTCCTGATGCCTGATCTGGTATTTAATGCGGACAAGCCGGAAAGCTCTTCCGACGCTTCGATCAAGTGCTATTTTAAAGACGGGTATTACTTTGCATTGATCTTAGGTGGCAATTTCCAATCTGACATTGTGTTGCCAGAAGGTGAAGAATCCCTCTCCGCTGGGAAATATACCCTGTGTGTTTCTGCGGAGGACAGTAATAAAACGGTCAAAAAAGCAGAAAAAGAGATACTTCTTGCAGTAACGCCGGATAAGGTTTTGTCCCGTTTTTCGCCTGACAATCATCTAAAGAAGGTGACGGACTTTGCAAATGAAGCGGGTTACCGGCTGTACCTTGATCCCATGCCGGGTTATTGGTCTCCCTCTTCCTTTATCAAGGGACAGGAAGAAAACCCATACTTTTCTGAGTTTCTTGACCGTTGGCAGACAGCTGATGCACAAGAGTATCAGGAAGGAAACGTACACTTTTTTATTTATAACATCAAGCCGACCTCAACCAGCCAGGCAGTCGAGATGGCAGCCATACAGAAAACAAACGGTGTTAATACGAGGTTAAACAATTATTGTTATGACATCGGGGAGCCATTCATCTCCTATACTGGATTTGATGCAAAAGCAAAGGAACTTAACGGAAATATTGTAGGGCTTGAAGAAGGCGACACGCTCCGGTTCAATCGTGCAGAACTTACCCTAGAACCGGAAAGGGACAACTATTACATTGTACATGACCCCGCTGTCAAGGAGATAGATGTAGATACCTTTCTGATTTCCGTTGAGCCAAAGCGACACCTTACCCTGTTTGGAACAGTTACCCCAATTCAAAATGATGCGGATGACATTCAACCCGTCAGTGGTGCACAGTATACGGTCGGAAATCTGGTCAGTAAGGTCCAGTATGACATTTTGTGCGGGGAGGAAGTGGTCGACAGCTTCCAAAAGGAGATTGCCCTGACACGAGAATGGGCGCAGGACTGGACCGATCCGTCATTGTATGAATTTGCCCATGTGATTTCGATCCCTGAAGGATATGACGGCAAAACCCTCTGTGTCCAGGCTACAGCTTATGACAGCAAAGGAAACCTAGTCGCAGGCGGCACTGAAGTGCTGTATGTGACGCTGGACGATGCTTCTAACGATTTTACCGACATTGCCTATGACGCGTGGTATAAGGACGCAGTCAGCTATCTAAAGGCGGCAGGGGTTATTGTTGGAAAGGAGGATAACCGCTTTGATCCGGACGCGCCGCTGACCCGTGCGGAATTTGTAACGATGCTGGCGGTCTCGGCCGATGCAGATATCACCGCTTTTGACAAACCAAGCGCATTTTCCGACGTGGAGGATGAATGGTATCGCCCTTATGTCAACTGGGCCTATGAAAACAACGTCGTGATCGGGACCGGCGGGGATATCTTCTTGCCCGACGCACCGGTCACCAAAGCACAGGTAGCAGCCATGACAGGTATGGATGCTGGCGAAGATACTGTGATTACCCGTGCGGAGGCGGCCAATAGTTTGGCGCTTTCAATCCTGCAATAGCTATAAAAAACCAGCTGGAGGAAAAAATCTCCCGCTGGTTTTTAAGTTTGTTTAATT
>CABSMD010000102.1 GCA_902478725.1 uncultured Clostridia bacterium | reverse complement strand
AAGCAAGATATCGCCGGAGGTATTGAGAATTGCGGCCAACCGTTTAATCTTGATAACATCGGGCTGGCGTTTTCCGGTTTCATAGCCACAGTAGGTACTCTTGGTTATCCCCATAGCATCGGCTACCTGCTGCTGGGTAAATCCCATACGTTTTCTCGCCCTTTTCAGCTGTTCTGAAAATCCCATAGGGTCACCTCTTTCTATTGTCTATCCTAACATGGTGTTGGCAATTTGTCAACAAATTACCAAATAACTATTGACAAGTTGGCGATACGGAGATATAATAAAACAAAAAGTTTGCAGATTGCATACATGGAGGTGCGATATGTTCGCAAATTTGCTGGGTCAGAAAGCTTACCACCATCTAACCAATGCAGATATGGCAAGAATAATTGGCGTGAGCCGTTCAACCTTTTGCCAAAAGCTCAGAACAGGAGGGTTCGGCCCTGAGGAATGCCGGATTTACTGTCATTTTTTTCACAAACCCTTTTCCTATCTTTTTGCTACTGATGAGAAACAGGATATGGCTGAAGCAGATGCCGGGACTATTAAAAATAGTATCAGCAACCACCATCGCAAAAAATGGCCGGCTTAATCACGGTATCTACGAAAGCAGCAAGTAGGTAAATATACACAAATTTTATGCTAATTTTTGTCATAGAAATTTTTGATTTTTTATGATATACTTGAACTATCTCTACCAATATAGGTAGAAAATGAAACCAAAGCGAAAGGAGAACGGGAGTATGAAAGGAATTTGGAAAAGGGCGTCCATGCTGTTGGCAATGGTATTTTTGCTGACCAACATGGTAGCCGTAGTACCGGCGCTGGCAGAAGAGCCGGCCCAAAGCGCGGTCTGGGCGGACAGGGCGCTGTCCGGCTTTGACTCGGATGACACCGCGCGGATTTTGAACAACCTGTATCCCTATAAGAGTGGGGAGTCCACCTTCAAGATCGGCGCAGAGGGCACCGGCCGCAATGGGACAAAGGCGGGGGTGCTCAACATTACCGCAAACAAGACGGGATCGGACGAGCACCGCATCCAGTCGAAAAACGAGCTGGTGGTCAACGTAAAGCAGGGGCACACCTACCATGTATCGTTCTGGGCCAAAGCGGACCGGGACGAGATGCAGCTTGGGATCAACTCCTGGTTTAAGGGCTACCATGTGAATTTTACCAACCAGCTGACCGGCACAAGCTCCACCGAATCGGGGCTGTATACCACCACAGGCGTCCCCAACGGGCAGTGGAAACGGTATGAGATGTGCATCACCATTAACAAGGTGACCCGCAAGGACAGCAACGGCAGCAACAATTTCTATGAGCTGACGCCGAATCCCGACGGCACCTACAACAACTGCACCGCGGCGTATGACACCGCTACCAGGCAATGGACGGTAACGCCGGGCACCGGGCTGGTGCAGATGGACTTTTTCAGCAAAATTCTGCGCGGTGGCAAGGCGGATGGCTGGCCGGACGATGTGTTCCCGGCGAACATCTATGTGGACGACTGGTACATACTCGACGAGGCCGGACCGGACGCGGTGACCACCAGCGTGCCGTTGATTTATGACGCTACCATTACCAACAGCAGCTCCGCGTCGGGCGTGGTGTCCGCCGGGGATATCCTGACCGTGCAGGCGGATGTAGCCAATGCAAATCTGGTTGCTACAACGGAAAGAGGGTACAAGTGGCAGCGTTCCACCGACGATGGCGCGACCTGGCAGGACATCGCGGGTGAAACGGGCGAAACCTACACGGCGTCCGCGGACGATGAGGGCGCGCGCCTGCGCGCGGTCGTGACGGCGCAAAGCGCCATCGACAGCGGCGATGTGAAGCGCGCCGAGCTGGCGACAGACGCGGTGCGGGTGCTGGACTCCTCTGAGATCCCCGATGTACCGCCGAGCGCGGTCTGGGCAGACCCGGCGTTGGCCGGTTTTGACGCGGAGGATACTGCAAAGATTTTGAACAATTTTCATGCTTATAAAGGGAATGAGTCAACCTTCTCCATAGGGGAAGCGGGCACCGGCCGCAATGGGACAAAGGCCGGCATGCTGACCATGACCAAGAATAAGACCGGCAACGATGAGTTCCGCCTCCAGTCCAGAAACGAGCTGGTACTCAACATGCGCCGGGGGCACACCTACCATATCTCGTTTTGGACCAAAACCGACCGGGACGAGATGCAGATCGGCTTAAACAGCTATTTTAAGGGCTACCATGTTGATTTTACCGATGCCAAGACTGGCAAAAAGAGCAGCAAACAAAGCGGAATTTATGCCACGACCAATATTACGAAGGGCGAATGGAAGCGGTTTGAGCTCGCTCTCACGATAGACGAGGTTTACAGAAAAACAAGCAATGATGGCAACCAATATTATAAATTGGTACCGAATGCTGACGGCACCTATACCGGCGGTACGGCGGTGTACAACGCCGGCGGCGCGACCGAGGAGGAAAAATTCACCTGGACGCCGGATCCCAAGGGTACTCTGGTGCAGCTGGACTTCTTTGTCAAGGTGCTCCGCGGCGGTAAGGCAGACGGTTGGCCGGACGAGGTATTCCCGGTGAACGTCTATGTTGATGATTGGTATATACTGGATGAAACAGGACCGGCAGCGGTCACATCCTCCATCCCGCTGGTCTATGACGCGACGCTCACAAACAGCGGCGCGAGCCAGACCGAAGCGGCGACCGGCGACTTGTTTACCGCAAGCGCGTCCGTGGCCAACGCGAACCTGACCGCGCAGACTGGTACGGGCTATGGATGGCAGCGTTCCACAGACGGTGGCGAGACCTGGCAGGACATCGCAGGTGAAACGGGCGCAACCTATACGGCCGCCGCGGAGGACGGCGGTGCGCTGGTGCGCGCGGTTGTGACGGCGAGCAGCCCGAACGATTATGGCCAGACAAAACGGCTTTCTATGCCGACCAACGCGATACAGGTGTGGGCGGCCGACCCGGTCAAGCCGGTGATCCGTTCACTTATGGTCGAGGGAGTTGCTCTTTCGGGGCAGGAATTGTCCGCGACCGCCGAAGCGTTTGACGCCAACGGCGACGAGCTTGACCCGATCACCTGGCAGTGGCAATCAGTGGCAGCTGATGAAGGCGATTGGAGCGATATCTCCGGGGCAACCTCGGATAAATACACACTAACAGACGCGGATACCGGAAAGTATATCCGTGTGCTGGCGAGGGCACATTCCAAAACCGACCCGAAGGACGGCGACCTGACCCCTTCCAGTGTAATCGGGCCGGTACTCAATGAAAAGAACGCGCCGACGGCTGTTAATGTCGCCATCTCGGGCGTGGCCAAGGCGGACAGCGTTTTGACCGCGGGCTATACCTATGCGCAGGCAGAGGATGGCGAGACCGAGGGCGAGTCTTTGATTGCCTGGGAAAGCTCGGACACGGCGGATGAAGCGGGGTTTGCCCCGATCGAAGGCGCGGTTGGCCGGACGTTTACCGTTCCTGCTTCCCTGGCGGGAAAATTCATCCGGATCCGGGTTACGCCGGTAGACAAAAACGGGTTTGCCGGAAAATCTGTCGTTTCCGCGCCGGTACAGGTGACAAATACCATCTCGGTGTATGTTGCGACCAACGGCAGCGATTCTAACCCGGGCACCATTGACCAGCCGTTTGCGACGCTGGAAGCGGCACGGGATTACCTGCGTGCCAACAAGCCGGAAGGCGCGGCGGCCACCGTATATGTACGCGGCGGCACCTACCAGCTTTCCAAGACCTTTTCGCTGGGACAGCAGGACTCCGGCACCGAGGATGCGCCGGTCATCTACCGCGCGTACGGCGACGAGAAGGTCACCCTTTCCGGTGGTCTGATGATCGACTACAATAAATTCTCACCCATATCCGATCCGGCCATGAAGGCAAAGCTCAAATCCACCGAGGCGCAAGGCAAGGTGGTAGTAGCGGATCTCGACGAGATCGGTTTGGGAGATTTTACAAAGATCCCGATCAAGGACAATAATTCGACCATTGCCGTCCCGTTGTTTGTGTTTGACGGGCAGGCGCTGAAGCTGTCCAAGTGGCCCAACAGCAACGTGCGGCCCGACTGGCCGACGGTGAATACCGTCAACCGAGGGGAATGCACCCGCTACCCGGCGGGAGACGCGAACCAGGGAACGGGGCTGATGAAGGTCAAATTCTCTGACGACACCCCCACCACCTGGACGCATAACATCGACGACATCATCTACATGGGCTATTACCGGTTCGACTGGTATGCGGAAGCCTTCTATCCGACCATCAACAAGGAGGAAAAGACCTTAGAGGCCAAAGGCCCCATGTATTACGGCGCGGACGGCAACGACAGCCCGTTCCAGGCCTACAACATCTTTGAGGAGATCGACGAACCGGGTGAGTGGTACATCGACCGTACCACGAAAAAGATGTATTTCTACCCCTATGAAACCGCGCAGGCCAACCCGAGCTTTAAGATGTCCCAGGCGGAGTTCGATCTGGTCAGTATGCAGAACACCTCCTATGTCACCTTCCGCGATATCGAGGTGACGGCGGGCAAGAAAAAGGCGATTATCGTAAACGGAGGCACCGGAAACGTGATCGACGGCTGCGACATCAACACCTTTGAGGGCAAAGCGGTCGATATCTTAGGCGGCAGCAACAACGGTATCAAAAACAGCCGCGTGTATGAAACCGGCACCGGCGCCATCACCATAAACGGCGGCGACAAAACGACGATCACGCCGGCGAACAACTACGTCAGCAACAATATCATCTACGATTTCTCGCTGCTCAAGGAGACATACGCCGCGGCTGTCTCGTTAAACGGCGTTGGCAACAAGGTCGACCACAACGAGGTGTATAACGCCGCGCACCAGGCGATGACCTTTAACGGTGTGGACAACGTGATCGAGTACAACATCATCCATGACGTCTGCTTAAACGCCGCGGACATGGGTGCGATCTACTCCGGCCGTAATCTGGCGGATCATGGGAACATCATCCGGTACAACCATTTTTACAATATCGGTAACCCCGTCATCAGCCAGTTCTCTCCCTGCGCCATCTTTACCGATGACGGCAGCTGCGACATGCAGGCCTATGGCAACGTGTTTGGCGCCGGCGTGCTGTCCTGCGAAGTGAACAAGGTACACGGCGGGCAGAACAACTCGTTCACCAACAACCTGTATATCGACGCACCGAACATCCTCTATGTCGCCGACTGGACGGACAGCAAATGGAAACTGGAGACGGTCGGTGAAAACGGTCAGTTCGGCGCGCTGAAGCAATCCTTTGATACCATCAAGGACAATCCGCTTTACCTGGAGCGCTGGCCCTGGCTGCGCGACGTAACCGCCAAATATATGCCCAACACGCTGGAAAATAACGTCATGCTCTATATCGATGCAAAACGGCCGCATGACTGGCTTCGGTTCTGGGCAAAGGATGGGCACACCGTGGCCGGCAGAGACAACAATCTGTTCGTGGAGGATAAGACGGCGGCCTCCTACTTAAAGGACTTCGCAAACGGCAACTATGCCCTCACCGACGAGGCATACGCCAAAATCCGCGAGACTCTGCCGGGATTTGAGGAAATCCCATTTGAGGAAATGGGCCCGGTCGGGGTTGCCAACCACGCACCACAGGCACGCGACGTCGCTATCTCCGGCGAGGCTGTGCTCGGCGGCGTGCTCAACGGTTCCTATACCTATTTTGACAACGAGTTGGAAGAAGAAGGAAATACAAGCTTCCGTTGGCTGGTATCCGACACGCCGGACGGACGCTATGAACCGATCACCGGAGCAACCACTTCGGCGCTGACCATAAACGAGCCGCTTTCCGGCCGCTTCGTAAAATTTGAGGTCACACCCCGCACCTACGCGGGCGCCGCGGGCAGCCCGGCTCTTTCGGATGCGAAGCCGGTCATTCTGGATAAATCCTCGCTGGAGAAGCTTCTCGGTCAGATGAACGCAGTGGCCGACGGCGCAGTAGCCGGAACCGCTTTGGGCAACTACCCGCAGGCGGCGATCGATACCTTCCGGGCGGCAATCAAGTCCGCTCAGGATATTTACGACGACGAGGAGTCGACGGTTGAGGAGTGCGCGAACGCCGCGGCAGACCTCACAGAGGCATATGAAGCATTCGCGGCGCAGAGAGTCCGTTCCGCCAGCGCGGACGGTAACAGCGTCCACGTTCCGGCGGACCTGCAGGGCGCGGTGATCGACGCGGGCGAAATCGCAGGCGGATTCACCCTCACGACCGACGGCGGCGTGTTGCCGGCAGTTACGGTCAACGCCCGCATCAACGGCAAGCCGGTGGTTCTGACCATTCCGGACGGAACGGCGGCGCCGGGCGGCAGTCTGCTGGTTGTGAAAAACATCGGCGAGCCGAGCGGCAAGCTGTTTGGATACACCGCCATCGCGGTCGAGCTGGCCGGCGGGGTTTCCATCACAGTATCCGATGTGGCGGGTTGCGATGTAATGTGGAAAAACGGATCGGACTACCAAAGCATTGCCAAGGCAACCAGCGGCGGTACGGTTGGCTGGACGGCGGCAGCTGCTGGAGAATATGTGGTTGCGGAGCTTTACACGCCGTCAAACAGCGCGCTGCTCTCCGAACTGAAGGTTGGCAGCAAGAGGATCGCGTTAAAGAACGGGAGATTTGACTATACCTACACCCTTCCCTACGACGCAACAAGCGCCCCGGAGGTGACCGCCACGGCGGCTGACCCGAAAGCCACAGTTGAGATCCTGCAGGCGGACAGCGTCACCGGCACGGCTACCGTAAAGGTAGTGGCTGAGGACGGTGTGGCGGGCAACACCTACACGGTAAGGTTTGTATTGGGCGACGCGCCCGCGCCGACGCCGGACTACAACGGCGGCGGAACCACAGGAGGCAATGGGAACAACGGAAATTATGTCACCGGCCCAAGTAGTTCCGGCGGCAGCCTGCTGGGCGGCGGAACGAGATTTACCGACATCGTCGGCCACTGGGCAAAGGCGGATATCGAGCTGATGGCGGCCAAGGGAATCGTGACCGGTGTGACCGACACGACCTTTGAGCCTGACAGGAACATCACCCGCGCCGAGTTTGCAACCCTGGTAAGCAAGGCCCTGAACCTGAACTCGCTTGAGAATCCGGGATTCTCCGACGTGGCGGCGGGCGACTGGTATTATCCCTTTGTCTGCGCGGCGGCAAACGCCGGGTTGATCACGGGCTATGACGGTTCTTTCCGTCCGGACGACCTGATCACCCGTGAAGAGATGGCGGTCATCATCGCTAAGGCTTACCAATTCCGCGGCGGCGCAGTCGTGAAAGGCGGACTTGACAAGTTCGCGGACAAAAATGAGATCTCAGACTGGGCACAGGATTCGGTCGATCTGGTAACATCGGCCGGGCTGGTATCGGGCATGACCCCTACCACCTTCGTCGCAAAGGCCAACGCAACGCGGGCACAGGCGGCCTCCCTGCTCAGACGGCTGTTGGGTCTGTAACAACAGATGAGTCAATAACGCACACATCTCCTTTTTATAGGGCGCAGGGTCATTCCTACGCTCACAACACACAAGACCCCCGGCGGAGAAATCCGCCGGGGGTCTTGTGCCGTTAAGCAGGGAAGTGTAAGTTAGCTGTAAAAAAGAATCCATTGCAAAGGACCCGCCATCCTGATGGCGAGTCCAGCACCGGTAAACCGGCTCGTTTCATCCTATTTCCAAGGAAGCTCTCTGCTGTCATCCACAACATAACGGGCATACAGGTCTTTAAAAATCTTACGCACCCGTTCGGCCTCCTGCCTGACCGCCTCGAGCTTTTGCTCCTCTGAAGCGATCTGCTGTTCGATACGGGCCTTCTTTTCCTTTGCCTCGGCAAGGCAGTCGTCCATGAGCTTTTGGGACATCCTCTCCGCCCTGACCAGCAGGTCCGCAAGTTTTACCTTGTCCATACGTTCGGTTGCTTCATCCGTCTTTTGTACCATACCCGACCGGATCAAATCCTCCATAGCCCTGCCCTGCTCTGTCAGCTGCCCGACCATCTGCCGGATGCTTTCAAAACCGGACGCAAGCTCCTCCGATACGACGACCTGCGCCGCCGCAATATCCTGAACATCCCCGGCCTCATCCCGCTGGGATTCGTTCTCAGCCGAAAGCAACTGCTGCTCCAGCGCACTGTTTTCATCCGTCAGTTCCTTTACTTGCTGTTCCAACGCACGGTTCTTGTCCTCCAGCTCACCGGCCCGGTCTTTCAGCCCCGTGTTCTCCTGTAAAAGTTGATTGATCTGTGCCTCAAGGCTTTCACGGTCGGCGGCAGACTGCTCCAGCTCCTGCACCTTCGCACGCAGATCCCTGGTCTCGCGGTCAAGCTCGGCGATTCTGTGCTTTTTGTCCGATATCATACGGTCATACTGGTCAGCCATCGATTGTATGTAAGAAATAACGTCCTTTTTATTAAACCCCTGTCTCTTATACACATCTGACGCTGCCGACGAA
>CABSMD010000101.1 GCA_902478725.1 uncultured Clostridia bacterium | reverse complement strand
CATCAGGTAACCCCATCCCCGCCAATGCAGTGCCAAACCGTCGAGCGTAATGGTAACAGCCTCCGGGTCGGCCTTACAGGTGGGATCATTGATAGGGTGTCCATCTATTGCAACCCTCTTTTGCCGTATCATTTTTTTGGCGTCGCTCCTAGAGATCTGGCCGGCTTGCGATACAATCTGGTCTAATCGTCTCAGCATCGTACCTCTCCTATCATTTACCACTATTCTTTCAAACTACAATTGTTTCAATTATATCATAAATTTTACTGTTCCAAGGCAACTTTGCTTTCTTTGAAATAAATATTTATACCGGCAAATACTTTCCTGTTGAAACCGAAGTTGCTTACAATATATCATGAATTTTGCTATTACTGAGCAATTCCCTTTTCTTTGATTTATTGTCCTTTACCGGCAGATACCTTTTTGTTGAAAAGTGAATTGCCTATATTATACCATAAATTTTGCTGTTACTGAGCAACTCCCTTTTCCCCGAAATTAAATTTTTATGTGGGCAGATACGTTCCTGACGAAAAGTGAGTTGCTTATATTTTACCATAAAACACGGCAGTAGTTCAAGGTTATTTTTGGATTCTTCTTATTTTCCTGCCAAAAGCGGTTTTTCTTTTTTGGCTTTCTTCTTCTTTTTCTCCTCCTCATGTCCTATTGTATGGGACAAAAACAGCGAAGCTTTTGCGCAGGCAGGTCCGGCGATTTCATACAAAACAGCGGACGACAGGATGATGACCGACAGCAGGCTGCCCAGTTTAGGCGGCAGCAATCGCTCTCCCAGCGCCGCCAGACCAATTGACACCCCTGCCTGTGGAATCAGTGCCAATCCCAGAAAATTACGCACACGTGAATCCGTATGGCAGATTGCACATCCTGCCATCGAGCCAGCGTATTTGCCAATGATACGCAAAAAGAAATAACCTACCCCGATTACACCGGCTGTGGCAAGCGCGGGGATATCCAGCCGCATACCTGACAGCACAAAAAACAACAACAGGATAGGCGGTGAAAAACGGTTGATTTGTTTGAAGGTGTCTTTATTGTCGGAAAAGTTGATATAGGAGGCTCCCAGCACAAGGCAGGCCAGCAGGGGAGAGATATCAAACAGCGTACACAGTCCGGTCAGTCCGAAAATGACTGCGTTTGCCAGCACAAGGCGGTGATCCGCGGAACGCTTTTCCTGGATCAGCCGGTGAAGCAGATATCCCAAACCAAAGCCAAGCAGGACGGCGACAATGTTATAGGCAACCGGCAGGAGAACCACGCCAGGGCTGACCTGTCCCCCACCCTCCAGCGCCTGGGTCACGGCAGCACAGATGGAAAAGGCAATCAGGGCAACTGCGTCGTCCATTGCCACGATATGCAAGATCAAATCAACAAACGGCCCCTTTGCCTTATACTGCCGTATCGTCATAATGGTGGAGGCAGGCGCCGTCGCACAACCGATCGCGCCGAGCAGCAGGGAAAAGGAAACCGGCAATCGAAAAATGAAAACCATCGAAAGCGTTACCAGGGCCATTGCGGCCAACGCCTCAAACAAAGTGATGATGATGGTTTTCCCCCCGCTTCTGCGCAGTGCGGATAGTTTGAAATACCGTCCTACCCCAAACGCAATATAAGCGAGCGCAATGTCGGTGATAAAACTCATGCCACCTAACAACCCTTCCGGGATGGCATTGAGAACATACGGCCCCAACAGGATTCCGGCAAAGATATAGCCGGTTACATTGGGAAGCTTCAACAGCTTGGTGATACGTGTCACCAAAAAGCCGGAAAACAACATCACAGCCAGACTCAAAATGATTTCGGCGGTCAGATTTCCGCCTGCGATTTTCTGTATCATTGGATACATCCTTTCTCTTTTCAGTATTTTAACAGCAGTATCCCTTGATTATATGCACCGGCTATGATAAAATCAAATAATACTATTTGATCACCCTATTATTTATATTTATAATCTTTTCAAACCGGAGGTATTTTATGTTTGATTATAAGGCCAACACTCTGCTTACCCTAGTACAAAAAGGGAGTTATACCAAAGCTGCACAGTCCCTGATGCTGACCCAACCGGCGGTCAGCCATCAGATTCGCCAGCTGGAGACGGAGTTTGGTATTCAAATTTTTTATAAAGGCAAAAAGGGTCTCAAGCTTACGCCGGAGGGCTCTATATTGGTAAAATATGCCCGTCGTTCCGCCGCAATTTATAACAACGCGAGACAGGCCATCGAGGACAGCCGTAATAATCTACGGCGATTTACCGTAGCGATCACCCCTACCGCCAGTGAAAGCCTGGTACCCAAAATGCTGGCGCACTACTGTGATGAAAACCCTGATGTACATATAAAAATATTGACAGATCCTATTAAAAAAATTTATGATAAGCTAAAGGCATATGAGACGGATATCGCCATTGTGGAAGGATGCGTAACCGATACCAGCCTGTCTCCTATCCTGCTTGACACAGATTATGTATGTCTCGCGGTTTCCCCCAGCCACCGGTTGGCGGGCCGCGGCACGGTCGGATTGGAGGATATCCGCGGGGAGCGTTTCATCCTCCGTTCTCGCAAGGCCAATACACGAGCCCTTTTTGAACAGTATCTGGCGAACCGTTCCGAAAGCATCAAAAACCTCAATATCATGATGGAGATTGACAATATTGCAACCATCAAAGAACTGGTAGCACAGGGCTTGGGGATTACGGTTATTGCCCATTCCGCTTGCCGGGACGAGGAAAACAACGGCCGGCTGTCCATTATCCCAATCGAGAACGCCGGAATGGTTCGTGAAATTAACATTGTAACCACCCGCGATTTTGCCCACCCAGATATTTTAGAGGAATTTCGGAAGATTTATAATACACTATAATTATCTGTATTTCCCAGCAATAATTAGGTATAATAAAATTTGATAGGGAGGAATGGCTATGACATTTGAAGAGTTATACCGGGCCTTACTAAAGAAAAATTTTCACTCAGGAGGAGAACCGCTTCCGCCATACGACCCGCGGCACCTAGATTGTTTGCTGTATCCGGAAAAATATCCGCCAGTGCTGCGTATGGACACCTGCGAAAAGTGTGAATATGAAAATGCCTGTCAGAAAAGTTGTATTTTTGATGCCATCGTGCCGGGAGAGGATGGGAAGCTTACCATTGATCCCGCGCGCTGTACCGGCTGTGCAGCGTGTATCGACGCCTGTAAGCATGCCAACCTGACGGCCAGCCGTGACGTTCTTCCTGCACTCAAGGCGGTCAGGGAATCCGGAAAGCTTTCGTATGCTTTGATTGCTCCGGCGTTTTTAGGACAATTCAGCGGGGATGTCTCGCCCGGAAAGCTGCGCAATGCGTTTAAAGCCCTCGGTTTTGACGGAATGATAGAGGTTGCGCTGTTTGCCGATATCCTGACATTACGCGAGGCATTGGAATTTGACAAAAACATTGTACATGACGGGGATTATCAGTTAACAAGCTGCTGCTGCCCGATGTGGATCGCAATGATACGCAAAATCTATCATGAGCTGATGCCACATGTCCCCGGTTCGGTCTCCCCCATGATCGCCTGCGGACGGGTGATCAAAAAGTTACACCCCGATGCGGTCACGGTATTTATTGGGCCATGTATCGCTAAAAAAAGCGAGGCGCGCGAGCCGGATATCGCCGACGCGGTGGATTATGTCCTGACTTTTCAGGAGATGCAGGACATCTTCGATGCTGCTGAAATCGATCCATCCGTTTTGCCGGAAAGCGAAAAGGACCATTCTTCCCGCGCGGGCCGGATCTATGCCCGTACCGGCGGCGTAAGTGAAGCGGTCAGCCGTACCGTAGAGCAGTTGAATCCGGACAGGGAGATAGCCATACGAACCAGGCAGGCTGAGGGTGTACCGTCCTGCCGGGCCATGATCGAGGACTTAAAAAATGGTGCGGTAGACGCTAATTTTTTTGAAGGTATGGGCTGCGTTGGCGGCTGCGTTGGCGGACCGAAGGCGATTACCGACCGGGAGCATGGCCGCAGGCAGGTAAACGCCTATGGCAGAGAGGCCACGTATGAGACGCCGCTGGAAAATCCGTTTGTCGTAGAATTGCTGCACCGCCTTGGATTTGATACAGTAGAGGAATTATTGCGTGACAGAAATCTATTTACACGGGAATTCTAAAGTTTATTGTATAGCGTATGAAGCGGCGAACTACTTCAGGCACACCAAAAAACCCCTGCATTTATCGAGCAAATGCAGGGGTTTTTGAATATCCCGTTCGATCACGGTCATGTCGGTTTTAAGAGCAGACTTTTCCGGCATAAACCTCAGTTTGGTTTGGCAGCGTTACCAAACCGCCGGTCTGATACCTGTCAAAAACCGCCCCCACAGCCTCAATGAAAGGGCGGGCCATTGCCTCGTCCGGTGCATAGGATGCGGACATGGCCCGTCCGATGAATCCTTTGCGGTCAAAGGGTAGCGGATGGGGAAACCGGCGATGTACATACTTTCCATCCTGAAAAAAGCGGCGGAACCATTCGTCCCAATCGTCCGTCCTGCCACCGCTGAAGCCCTTGAAAGCCGGGCAGAACCGCTGGCATATCTCCGCCAGCTCCTCTACCATCGGACTTTGGGGGTCACGGCTATTCCAGAGCAATACGACTGTTCCGCCCGGCCGCAGGATCCGGATACATTCCAACCGAAATTTTTCCTGATCGAACCAATGGAACGATTGGGCAGCCGTAACCAGACCGACGCTCTGCGCCGCCAGCTTTGTATCCTCGGCGGTTGCGTTTACAGATAAAAAACAGGAGAAATCTTTCAGATCCTGCTCAGCTTTTTTACGCATATCCGCGTTTGGCTCCACCGCCGTCACGGAATATCCCCTTTGCAGAAGCTGTCGGGTAAAAATGCCCGTTCCGGCGCCGATATCGGCAACCATAGATTTTTTGTCAGCCAAGCTGGAGATGTAGTCCATTGCCTCTTCCGGATAGGCAGGGCGATGTCTGGCATATTCCTCCGCCTTACCTGTAAATTTAGAAGTACTGCCATTCATCCCTGTAAAACTCCCATCTCGTGAAACGGGATATCGCCTACTCCCTCAAATTCCCGTTTTTCCGCAAATTTCGGATTTATGGTAAAGTCCATTTTTTCATAGTTTGTGAAAATACCGGGATCATCCATCTCACAATTGTCTCGCAAGGTCCAGAGCGTGTCCTGATTGAGAGGTGTATTGACCAACAAATTGCCACGGATTTCGTTGGAGGCCGCTGTCGACGTGCGCCACAGCTTTGCCTCCGGATACCTTTTGACAAACAGCTCGTTGGATATATCCACATCCAAAAATAAGCGTTTATAATCAAAATCGCTGAAATATTTCTTCGAAAAAGCGGGTACGTTTAAGTTGACCGTTTCATCCCGTAGCCTTTCGTATACCGCCACGCAATCGACACAAATGTTATGATAAAATTTCATGAACCGTCCACCGTTCGCTTTAAAAATGGAAGAATTGCCTACCCGGTAGAACACATTTCCATAAATGGTGACAGCTCCCTCCCCATCGTCCCAGAAAATCCCCTGTTGCCCAGCAGTTCCCGGCTGGAAGGGAAAATCCATTCCAATATGGTGGATAAAATTATAACGGATGACGTTACCAACCTCGGACTTGTTTCGTCCGGCGTAGATCGCGCCCATATCATCCGCATCCGTAACGGCGTGGTGAATCTCATTGTATTCGACCACTTGGTCGTTTCCAAATATATGGATTGCTATCTGCGGCAGGTTATATATTTCATTATGGGACACGAGATTACCGACCCCGTCCACCCAGACCGCCGGTCGATAGGCAGTCTCACGCCGATTTACATCATAGATTCGGCAATTCAGCACGGCGTTATTACCGGGGATGAGAGTCTTGCGGCTTCCGCCGCCGAGGATCACCCCGCCGGTTCCAGTGTTGTAAATCGTACAATCTTTGATCCTATGATTTGTTCCGGCGTTTCTGTCCCAATCCATATTGTCATACAGGTGTGCCTTGATATTACCGGTAACACGCGATGCAGGTGTGCCGGTATAGTTATGGACAGGCCCACCATATGCCTGCACCCCTTGTCCAGCCTGTACTGCAACGGTACCGAGATTACGGAAGGTACAGTTCAAGAGGCAGACGCCGTCGCCACCTTCTATGTATACGCCCATCCCACGCGAATTTTCAAATGTAATTCCTTCAAAGGTTACGTTATGTGCATGTTCAATCGCTACAAGAGGTTGTTCCAGCAGGGATACTTCAACCCGTCTCAGTTCCTCATCGGGATAGAGATAGAGGATACCCTCTTCGCGGTCGATGTAGTATTCGCCCGGACAGTCTAATTCTTCAAGAAGATTATAGACATAATATTTCTGAAAGCTCTCGCCGGCATCCACGCCATACAGGTGTGCCTGGGCGAGATGAATCTCTTTTCTCACTGTGTCGACGGAGGCGATCGGGATGGAATCGTCCGCATCTCCGACATGCCAATAGCCGTAGGCCATCGCGTCACGCGCGTCCTTCCACCGGTCTGCACGGTCAAAATCATAGCGAATGACCGCACCGTTATCCGTCGTATCCCCATCGCGTGGCTTAGAACCGGGATCGACCACCTCCCCAACAGGGATGAATCCCTCGTTTGGCCAGCGTGCCAGCGTCATGGGGCGGCCATTGACAAAAAACTCCATGGCGGACGGCATGACATCCCGCCCGAACCCGCCTGCCCGAAGCTGGCCATACTCGGATAATCCAGCCCTTTTTAAATTATAGCACAGGATTTTTCCAGCCGCCTCCTGCGGGATTGGCCTTCCGCCCTCATACGGATAAAAGCCGTTCAGCGGCAACGAAACGCCGCCTGTGATTGATACTGGCTCGCCCTGGTAGGCTGCGTAGGTCACATCAGAATCACCCGTTCCCAGTGAAAAGGTGTCCGACATTGGGTACTCTCCAGCCCGCAAATAAACCGTTCCGCCGCCGCGGACAGCCTGTTTTGCGCGATCCAACGTAGCAAACGGCCGTTCAAGTGTTCCCTCCGCCCGGTCGTTGCCATCCGGTGCAACATAAAAATGCATCTGAAAATCCTCCATATTATAAAATTGAGAGCACTCCCAATCTCCTTTTAATCTGATCCGCCAGATAAACGTATCCCTCCGGCGTATAATGGTACTGGTCAGCCGCCCGCAGATGAGGTATTTCACAGGCCGCCTCATACAGATCGTCAACCGGCAGCGCCAGCTCCTGCGACAATTCCAATACTGCTTTGTTACGTTCCTGTACAACGGTGTTTAAGCTGGGGTCAAACGATGAAGGATCGTCCTTAGCACAGATCGGAGTTGACAACACAAGCACTACCCCCGGAACAGATTTCAGCAATAGCTGCGCTATTTGTCGCATCTTCTGTTTATAAGCCGCCGCATCCAAATGGAAGCCGTGCAATCCGTTATTAAAATGAACAGCACGATAGGGATATTGCTCAAGCATAAAAACAATCTGTTTTTCATAGGCCGGGTCGTCTACCGCGTTAGAAGTGGCGAGCATGTCGATCATTTTATCACCGCCATACGCCTCCCGTAGCTTTGGACGATAGCCATTTGTAATGGAATCACCTATGAAAAGAATCCGGCCGGCCTCACAGTTATCCGCATGATCCCACCAGATATTGGTCCATTCCATGGTTTCCTTTTGCATCTAACATCCTCCTAATCTTCGCCTTTGACCGCTTTCCAATACTGCGCCTGGCTGTTTTCAAATTTATTGTCTCCCGGTTTGTAATACCTTTTATCCTTGATCGCGTCCGGCAGGTATTGCTGTTTGACATAGTGGTTCGGAAACTGGTGTGGATACTGATAGGTCAATCCTCTGCCCAGCTTTTCCGCGCCCTTATAGTGGGAATCCTTCAAATGTGCCGGAACATCCCCGGTGTTCCCGCTTTGCAAATCGGCGAGCGCCGCATCGACCGAACAGATCGTAGAATTGGATTTTGGCGCGGTGGCTAACAGCAAAACCGCCTGTGTCAGAGGCAGACGTGCCTCCGGCAAACCAAGCATCAACGCCGCGTCTACGCAGGATTTTGCAACTACTATAGCGTTTGGATAAGCCAACCCGATGTCCTCACTGGCCGTGACCAGTAGCCGCCTGCAAAGTGAGGGCAGGTCACCCGCCTCGATCAGACGTGCCATGTAATGAAGCGCCGCGTCAGGGTCGCTGCCCCGGATTGATTTTTGAAATGCGCTCAATACGTCATAGTGGCTGTCACCGTCCCGGTCGTAGCGCATAGCACGCTTTTGGGTCGCTTCAACGGCTGTCTGGATATCCACCACTACCTCGCCGCTGGTATCCCCAATCACGCTAAGCACGCTAAGCTCCACGGCATTGAGCGCCTTGCGTACATCTCCACCACTGGAATAAGCGATATGCGTAACCGCTTCATCGGTAAATTGCAATGTCTTACCCGGAAATTCCTCCGCCAAAATCCCGATGCGCCGGCGA
>CABSMD010000100.1 GCA_902478725.1 uncultured Clostridia bacterium | reverse complement strand
CATCAGCGCGGTACGATGAACATCGTACTTACCGCTTTTCAGCGCGTCGATCATCTGCCCGATGACCAGCAAAGCCGGATAGCAAATGTCATTGTGGACACTTTTGAGCCCCTCATCGATCACCGCCTGGTCGGTGCTCCTGAGTATCTCGACATGGTATCCGCAATCACGCAAAATCTGCTCGAACATACTGAAATGGATCGGCAGCATCATCGGCGCCAAAATCGTATATTTCTTTCTCATTTCCTTTGTAAACTTGACTGTCTCACCCATAGCGTTACCCTCTTTCATCCATGGCGGCCAACAGACTCCGTAGCCGGATCTTGACCGCCCCAAGGTTGTGGATTTCATCTATCTTTATCGCCGTGTATAGCTTGTCGTGCGTATGCAGGATATCGTTGACCTCGTCGCTTGTCACCGCGTCGATCCCGCATCCAAAAGAGATCAGCTGCACAAGCTGTATATCCTTCTGCTGCGCCGCAAAATAAGCCGCCTTGTACATTCTTGCGTGGTAGGTCCACTGGTTGAGTACCTGAACCGGCCCGCCTTCACTTAGATCTGCAATACTGTCCTCTGAAAGAATCACCAGACCCAGGGAGGAAATCAGCTTATCGATGCCATGGTTGATCTCCGGATCGATGTGATAGGGACGTCCTGCAAGGATGATTGCCTTTTTGCCGGTGTCCTTTACATATGCCAGCGCCCTCCTGCCCTGCTGCGCTATCTCTGCGCGATAATCCCCATATGCCTTGTAAGCCGCGTCAGCCGCGTGTTTGACTTCCTTTAAGGTGATATCCGGGTACCAATCCTTCAAAAATTCAAATATCTTTTTCGGAAATGCCTTCCGGTTGCTCAAGTCCAGGTATGGATACAGAAACCGTACCTTCGGAGGGAAGGTGACATTCGACTCGATCACCTCCGGATAATAGGCCACGACCGGACAGTTGAAATGGTTGTCCGTCTGTTTTTCTTCAAAATTATAGGACATACAGGGGTAAAAAACCGTATCCACCCCTTTTTCGCACAGATTAAACATATGACCGTGTACCAGCTTTGCCGGATAACAAACCGTATCGGACGGGATCGTATGCTCACCCGTTGCGTGCAGCTTCCGGCTGGAGACATCTGACACCGTAATACCAAAATCCAAATCTGTAAAAAATGCCGTCCAAAACGGAAGATTTTCATACATGTTCAGTACAAAAGGCAGGCCGATCCTGCCGCGGGAACCTGTATGCGCCTCCGCCTCTTCCTTAATTGCAAGCAGCCGGTTGAGCTTGTACTCAAACAGGTTCGGTAGCGTCTGCGCCTGATTCCCGTTGACCGGACGTTCACATCGGTTCCCAGAGATAAACCTGTTGCCGTTTGCAAACGTGTTGACCGTTAATTTACAGTGATTGGTGCACAGACCACAGTTAACAACCTTGGACGAATGTGTAAACGCCGCCAGCGCCTCTGTGGACAGCAGGGTTGTTTCCCGGCTTTTGTGTTCCTTCGCGTATAATGCCGCGCCATATGCGCCCATCAAACCTGCAATGGATGGACGGATCACGTCGCGTCCGAATAACATCTCAAAGCCCCGAAGAACCGCGTCATTTAAAAAGGTGCCGCCCTGTACGACGATGTTTTTTCCAAGCTCCTCCATACTGCGGGCGCGGATGACCTTATAAATTGCGTTCTTGACCACACTCACCGCCAACCCGGCGGCAATATCCTCCACCGCCGCGCCGTTTTTCTGCGCCTGCTTCACGGAGGAATTCATAAATACCGTACAGCGAGTCCCCAAATCGACCGGCTGGCGTGCAAATAACGACACCTTCACAAACTCCTCAATGGTATAACCCAGCGACTTTGCAAAGGTCTCCAAAAAGGAACCGCAGCCGGAGGAGCAGGCCTCGTTGAGCATAACGCTGCTGATCGCGTGATCCTTGATCTGGAAGCATTTGATGTCCTGCCCGCCGATGTCTATGATAAAATCAACCTCCGGGTTAAAATGGCTTGCGGCGGTATAGTGCGCAACCGTTTCCACCACGCCGATGTCGATTCCAAAGGCATTGCGGATCAAATCCTCGCCGTAACCGGTCACAGCCGACTGCACGATGCGGATTCGCGAACCGCATAACCGGAAGATTTCTTCCAATACTCCCTTGATAATCTGAAGTGGGTTCCCCAGATTGGAGCAATAATAAGTATATAGAATCTGATCCTGTTCGCCGGTTAGTACCACCTTGGTCGTCGTGCTGCCCGCGTCGATTCCCAGGTAAGCGTCGCCCTCATAACCACTGATCTCACGGATTTCCACCGATGCCTGCGCGTGACGCTTTACAAAGGCGTCATACTCCGGCTGGTTACGAAACAGGGGTTCCATCCCCTGTACCTGTTCCCCATCATACGAAAGATTGCCCAGCCGTTCCATAAAATCCTCATAGGTATAGCATTTTGCAGTTTTCTCGCTGTGGTAAGCGCAGCTCAGCGCAACAAAATGCTGTGCCATTTCGGGAAAAATCGCCGATTGTCTATCCAGTTTCAGCGTCCGGACAAACCGTTGCTGCAAGCCTTTTAAAAAGGCAAGCGGCCCGCCCAAAAACAGAATGTTACCTGCAATCGGTCGGCCCTGCGCAAGCCCCGAAATCGTCTGTGACACGACCGCCTGAAAGATGCTGGCCGCAATGTCCTCCTTCTGTGCCCCCTGGTTCATCAAAGCCTGAATATCGGTCTTGGCAAACACGCCGCAGCGCGAAGCAATCGGATAGATCGTCGCATGCTCTAAACTCATTCTGTCAAGCTCTTCTAATGAAACATTTAAAAGTGTCGCCATCTGGTCGATAAAAACGCCAGTCCCGCCCGCGCAGGTGCTGTTCATTCTCTCCTCAAGCGCCCCTTGCAAAAAGAGGATTTTTGCGTCCTCTCCTCCCAGCTCGATAACAACATCTGTTTGCGGGTAGAGTTGCCTGACTCCCTCGGCGGTGGCAAACACCTCCTGCACAAAGTCGATACCGCTTCGGTTTGCTACGCCTAACCCTGCGGAACCAGTAATGGCAAGCTTTATCTGACGGCCCTTGAGCAGCTCGGCCAGTTCTGTGAACTTTCTATTCAAAAAGCCGTGAATGTCCGACAAATGCCGGTCATAGCTTTTATACATTACCTGGTTGTCCTGGTTCAGTATCACAATTTTCAATGTGGTGGAGCCGATGTCGATCCCAACCTTGTAACTCATCTTTTCACCCTTTTCCCAGTATCTTTCTCACGCTGTCCAGAATATATGGCTTCATGACCTCAATGGTATCCGGTTTTTTCTCCACGATGGCCAGATAAGAGAGAGAGCTTGTCAGCTCAATTGAGATAAAAACCCGATGAATGATTTGCCGATACTCTTTTTCTGTATCATATGAGAACATTTCCTGAAACATTCCCGCAAAATCCGGTGACATAAACTCCATAATGTCATCCTTCAAAACGCCGCGTGAGAGATCATGATAGATTAGCTTTAAAATCCCTACATTTTCGGTATAATAGTCGATGATGTATTCCGCCATGGCAAGCACCCGGTCAGCCACCGGCCGATTGCCTGATTGAGCCGATTGGAGATAAGCGTCATATAAAAGCGCGGCACACATGCGGAAAACGCAGCAGCGCACCAGCTCCTCCTTATCTGCGAAATAAAGATAAAAGGTACCCTTGGCAATCCCCGCCGCTTGCACGATCTCATCCACCGAAGTGTTTTCAACTCCGTTTTCCAACAGAAGGCGCTGGGCGGCGTCTTCGATCCGCAGCTTCTTTTGCAGTTTTTTATCCAGTATTTTCTCAGATACCACGCCTGCGCCTCCTCGACATTTTTCTACAGTATAATACAAAAATGACCAATAGTCAATAGAAGATATTAGAAATTTAAAAATGCCTGTGCCGCCAGTAAATAAAAAACCCGTGGCTGATAAAAATCAGCCACGGGTTTACGTGTTCTCTCAGGCGTTTTATCTTTATTCTACTGTTCGGATATCCTGTATCGTCCCATAAAAAGAGCTCCATTGGGTATAGATCGTATAATCCTTCCCAAGGCACAGCTCATTGCTGGCTGAGGAGTAATAGGCCGTATCGCTCACCTTACCGGTCGTCTCAATCGTAATCAGCACGTCATAGCGTTCGGGGATCGGCGCCTTAACATAAGTACCATTTGTCAATTGATCCTCACCCACTGCATCTTTTACGGTAATATTGGTAATGGTTCCCATCGATTTTTTCAGCTTAGGATCCCATACGTCGCCTTTTTTCTGCAGTGCGTCAACCGAATATTCCCGCAGTCCCTTCACCTCAACAGTGTATTCGATCCTAGACATTTCGTTGGCCATCCTTGAGCCTCCGCTGCCAAAACGAATCACGACCCCCGCAATTCCAACAAGGATTGCGGCGATGATTAAAATATCTATAATATTGATTTTTTTCTTATTCGCCATCATTCCACCTCCCACTACTGCAAATCCGACTGGAGCACATATCCAACCAGGGCGTATCCTTTGCCTTTTGCGACGAACTCAGTGCCGACCCGAACCGGTGTTTCGCCGATTCCAATGCTCATCGGGGTGACCGAGGCGTCTCCCTCCAATGTAACCATCATCCTGTATTTATCCGGAATTTCAACCTTCACATACCGGCCGTTCTCTTTGTCGAACAAAACCTGCTCGCTCGGTTCAATCTCTACATCCTTAACGACGCTTTGCTCCAGACCGCTTACACCGATATTGACCACGTCGCCCGGTTTTACCATCTTTGTCAGCTCCTCATCCGCCTTGGCAACCTCCATGGTATAAACCAGCTTTTTAGAAACATTGCCCTCCCCCTGTACATCCGGCAGGAGATGAAGCTTGATTGCAGCAAATAAAATACCGCCGATTACTACCAGTATGATCAACCCGTCCAACAGATTCAGCTTTCTCTTCCCAGCCATGAATCCTCACCTCGTTCCTTTCTGCATAAGCTCTTTATAGATTGTTTCGATCTGCTGCGTGTAACGCTTTGCCGTAAACCGTTCCTGAAAAATTCGGACAGCGCCCGCGCTCAGCGTTTGATACAGCTTGTCATCCTTTAAAATGGTCAGAAAAGCCTCTGCCATCCGTTTTGAATCCTTAATGGGGAACAATAAACCGTTTTCACCCGGAATAATAACGCCCGGGTTGCCGCCAAATTCGCTTACCACGGCGGGCTTGCCCAAACACATCCCCTCTAGGAGGGCGATGCTGGTAGCCTCTGTGCCATAGGAAGCATTGGCCGATATGTCAGTAATGTTCACAATCTCTCGGACGTCTTCCACAAAACCGGTGAACAATACATTTTTTTCCAAATTCATCTGCTTTACCTTCTGTTTTAAAAGCTTCTCCTGAGAGCCTGTCCCAGCAATCAGAAAAATGACATCACAACCAGCGTCAAGCACCAACTTGGCCGCATCGATCAAATAAGCGTGACCCTTTACCTCTTCCAACCGGGCCAAAATCGAGACAACCTTTTGCTCCGGCTGTATGCCATAGCGCTCCCGCACAGCCTGCTTTTGCCGGTTATCCATCGGTTCAAGCGGCTTGATTCCATTTAAAACAACATCAATCTTTGCTGCGTCCACACCACAATCCACCAAATTTTGCTTTGCCGCCTCCGCCACCGCAATAATCCGGTCTGCTGTACCGTTATTGACCAAACCGTTGATTCTTTTGCCTAATCCCTTTGAAATAGCCGGAGAAGGTTCAAAAACCGAATGGCGGGTATAAACAATACCCGGCACATGGCATAGCCGCGCCGCGATCCGGGCTGACATGCTGGCATGTGTGTGAACGATATCCGGCCTTTCCTGTGTAAAAACCCTGCGCAGGGCCAAAACACCTTTGCGTCCTAAGGATTTTTCGTTGATCCCCTCCACCTCGATCGTTCTGACCCCAAGCGCCTCAACCTTTTCTTTCAAAAGGCTGTGATGAGGCAGGACAACCGCCATGTCAAAAGCCGAACGGTCAAAGTTCTCCAAAAAGGTCAAAATACATTTTCCGGCGCCGCCGATATTCGTATCGCTGGACACCTGAAACACCTTAATCATGGGCCGCTTCCTCCGATGTATATTTTAGTGCCATCCCCATTCCGAGCACCGCCCAAAAAATCATCAGCACACGGTAATTATAAAAAACATAATCGAACATCCCCTGCACCAGATAGGCGATCACACCCGCGCCGATTGCGACAGCCAGGACGGAGACCGCCCCTTTTTTCGCCCGATAAAGCGAGGCCATTCTCTTTAAAAACAAGACCGCGATCGCCAAAAAGGCGATCAGGCCGCTGATACCGGCGTCGACTAACATCTGCAGGTAAACATTATGGGAATGCGGCGCAACGATAGCGTTATAAGAATAAAACGGATAAACACTGTTGAAAGCCGCTTCGCCCATACCAATGCCCGATATCCAAAAATCCTTTAACATCTGGATTGTACCAAGCCAGATAAACAAGCGGTAGGACGAGGAGGAATCCTCTAAATTTCCAATGCTCGCAAAACGGGAAACGATACTTTCCGGCAGGACAAAAGGCAACAATAGCAGCAAAAATGGCAAAACGCCCCACAGCCGCCCGTTTACAAAGGTGACAAACACGACGATACCGATCAGCAAACCGATCCAGCAGCCGCGTGATTGGGTCAAAATCAGACAGACAAAGATGCAGGCCAACATCCCCGCATAGACGACCTTTGGCCACTTTTCTTTGATTGTCCACATGATACCGGCGCAGACAAATCCAACCAGTAACAGATATTCCCCTAACACATTCGGGTTTTCCAGCGTGGAGTACACGCGCATCTTAACCTCTTCAAACATCTCTTCGTCCAGCCAGGCGTTGGTTACGGTACTGCCCCACCCCATGACATATTGCAGTATTCCATACAAGGCTACAAAGAGGCCGGATATGGCAAATACCTTGAGAAGAGACAACGCCTGTTGCTTGGTGCGCACCGTGTTCACTAAAATAAAGTAGGAAGCCATCAGTACACAGGTGATTAACCAGACCTGCAAACTGTTCCCGCGCGCAAATGATGTGGAAACACTGATAAACAGGATAAGCATAAAAACGATCAGGGTAAACCCAACCGAGTCGAACCTCCAACGAAACTCCCTGTGCGCAAGGCTATACAAAAGCAGGGACAGGAAGGTGAAGATGACCAGTCCCGCCAATACCATAGTCGGTACAAAGGGCGCCAAAAAAACAGCAGCAAACGCTCCAATGATCGGACGATAAAGCACCAGGGCGACACCGACCACACCTGCCACCACCATAATTCCAAGCAGGGCGGACGAGTAGAAACCTACCCCTGCTAGGATACCGACGAGCAGGGCGGAAACCAACGCATAACCATTTTTGCAGTGTTCTTTCCGATAGAAATCAAATCGAAACGGGAACCCGAAGGTATACCCAATCCATACGACGGCCTTAGAGCCGGCAAATGAATCGATCAGATTTACATCAAACATACCTAACAGTACGCCAAGGCCAAGAATCGCAATGGCAAGCGGCGAAATCCCCCCCTGCCCCCAGATGATAAAGAGTAGTGCATAAGAGATAGACAGACCATAACAGATGATAGAAAGAAACCGGGTATTGAGCGCCAAAAAGCTATGGACAAACCCACGCAGCATAGCAACAAACAGGCTGCCGGACAATGCTTTGTCAACCGGCTTCTCCAATTTTTCCGCAAGTTTTTGCGGACAGGTCATAACCACCCGGAAAATTCGGCGAAAAAAACCGTCCGATCCCCCGTAATCCCGGGTCAGCCAGCCAACGACCCAGCTACGGTTCCAAAGGGAAGAAAAAAACAGAAACAAGCGGTTTAGGATATGGTGCGCCGCACTATTTAGATAAAGCTCCTTCACTTTCAACCACAAGCTGATGACCCAGCCAACAATCAAGCTTTGATTCATTCTAATCCCCCTTTCTTTTCAAAAAGGTATTGACCAACAAATTGGCCATCGACAGCCGCAACACAAGCGCCGCGAGCAGATATACAATCCCACCGGCCAGCAGAGGCACAGCCAGTACCACAATTTTACCCAGTGGCAATGCACTCAACGCAGCACCAAACTGCCAGTAGATTACAAATACTACAACGCCCATTAAAACGGTACAGATTACTGTTTTGAGCAGGTCAATCGTATTTTTCCTGTCAAAGATGCCATTCTGACGCTTCGACATTAGGACAAAAAGGGAAATCGCATTGACAATTGAGGCAATTGCAGTTGCGAGCGCCAGTCCGCCGATCCCCATCACACGTGACAGGACGATACTCAATACTATATTAACCGAAATGCTGAAAATAGATGTGTACATTGGCGTTTTCGAATCATGCATCGAGAAAAATGACTTATTCAAAAGCTCGCAAAACGCCAGCGCTAACATACCGATCGAATAAAACATCAATGCCGTCGAGGTCATCGCCACATCGCTTGCGACAAATTCTCCCCGTTCATACATCAGACTGATGATCGGCTTTGGAAGGATGAAAAA